>JAFPGA010000204.1 GCA_017423085.1 Paludibacteraceae bacterium
GAGGATGGTTGCCATGCTTACTCTTCCATTTGTAAGTGTAATCAATTCCGAATAACGCTCCCGCAAAGGTCGCCACCTCGCCAAAGCCGACTAACAGGCTCTCGTGAATCTCGCCCTGCGGAGCGATAAACGCCCCGCAGAACAAGAGCACTAATCCGCCGATAGAAAGCACAGCCGCTGTGATGAGCTGAATACTTGCTTTCATCGTCTACCTCCTTCCTTAGCCGCGCGGATGCTGAGCGTCATACTCGTTACCGCAAGTCATCCAGTACCACGCTTTCATCGTTTTCTTGCCGCCCGCAAGATCCTTCTGCGCGATGAACGCCATCTGGTCTTGGGTGATCTTCGACAGGTCGCGACTACGGGTGCGAACCATCGCTGCAACAGCAGTGAAGCGTACACGTGCAAACAGCTCATCCTCGGTCAGAGCGGTCTTGCGCGTAACTTGCGAACGCACATACAATCGGTTACAATCGGGGTTGGTGGTGGCTGCGCGACGGTGGGTCGCAAGCAACATCTTGTCGTGCGTGTGCTGACCTTTCTTGCCGCACTTGCACAATGCGCCGGAAACATACTCAATTCCGGACATCCATACTACTTTTGCCATTTCTAACTCGTCATTATTTATACTCGCGACGCACGAGGGGTTTAGGTTCATACTTTAATTTGTTAAGGTTTAGGTCGGGTCGCAAAGCGGCGCATTATGCGCCAAGCTTTGCATACTCCTGTGCGAAGATATAGCCCTGCAACGTGCCATACTTGCTCTGGTTCTCGAAGGCGGTCGCGTAAGCCGCTTTTTGTTCGCTGGTCAGTGCCTTCACAGCCGCACGAGCTTGTGCGAACTTAGCCTGAGCAGCCAACTCCTCTGCGGAATACGGTTTCTTCTCCAAGTCACGAGGCTCGCAGATACGACCGGTACACAGAGTGCGACCGCGTTTCTGGAAATACGTGTCAGAGTGCTCGCAAATTTTGCCTTGGTAAAACTTTACCATGTCAATAGGTTTGTACTTTGCCATTGTGGATTGACATTCTTTATACTCGCGTCATACGAGGGGTTTAGGTTAATACTGTTTGTTAATTGCATCGGATTAAATCCGATTTTGCAACGGGCGTCTGCGCTGGTCTCGCGCTACTCTCGCGCTGCTTTGATCATGTCTTTCGCGATTGACGATGCAAAGGTACTATGAAGAAATTGCCTTCTCCAAATTTTTTCGCAAAAAAAATCAAAAAAATGCGCTTTTATAAAAACTTACCATCAAAAATTGCATAAATTGCAAAATTGCATAACAATGTGGCTTGATAAAATCCTCATTACTATAATATAATTATATTATATAATGGCAATAAAATGAAGATACATGGATGTGCAATTCTGCAATCCATGCAATTCTACCTAACAAAAATCCCCCGAATTGCTTCGAGGGATAATGCTACTTGTATTTTGGCATCTGTTGGACTACCTTTCCATCAAGGAGTTTGCCGTTAGCATGTTTGGAACGTTTGACACCATCGGCGCCGTATGTGCCCCATTGTTTGAAGAAGAACGCGGTGTGTTGTGCTTGTGCCTGGTCGCGGAGGTTGCGTACCCATTGCGGTTGCATAGGCCGAGCCAGCGGACCACTCTCTCCGCCAACAATAAGCCAATCGATACCGGTCAAATCCATTTCACCGAGATCTTCGAGCAGCGGTTCGCAGCTGAGGAACTTGACGGACTTGGTTTGGATGGCACGAAGTGCTTCCATGCGCGGTTTGGTGGAATTACATTCGACGGTGACACCGAGCCAAGCGTTACGCGGTACTTCGCGTGTAGCGAAATACTCCGCCATACGTTCCGCACGTTTGGTGAGAAGTTGATAGCGATGTTGCGGTGTCTCAGCGATAGTCTGCATGACACGATCAATGAAGTTAAACGGCACATCGGGATGGAAAAGGTCTGACATGGAGCAGACGAAGATCGTGCATCCTGTGCGCCATTTGCGTGGTTCATCGAGTGA
>JAFPGA010000023.1 GCA_017423085.1 Paludibacteraceae bacterium
ATCCTCGAGTCGTTCGATGAGATCGAAGTTGCGAAGACTTTGTAAAGTGAAAGATGAAAAATGAAAGGATTTAAGATATGAGAAAGCATTTTAGTCTTTTGTCTTTTAGCGTAGCGGTCTTTTGTCTTGTGTCTATGACCGGCTGTTGGACTGCGCGCATATGGACAGTAGTGCCGACCACAGAGCCGGTGGCACCGGTTCAGACGGTGTACACGACGCAGGTGACAACTCCGTCGCCCAGAGTGACCACCGTCTCTACGTTCACGGTGACGAACTACAGCACCGATCCGTGCTTCTATCTCGACCTCAATGCTGTTGCGGCAGCGTTTGCGGAGAGCCGTTCGGTGCAGGAGTTTGAACAGCTGCTGAACTCAAGCCGTTATATGATCAATAACCTCGACCTCAACCACGACGGATGGATTGACTACCTGCGCGTGATTGAGACACACAAAGGCTATTATCATACGCTCTTGATTCAGGCATGTCTGGCACCGGGTGTGTTCCAAGACGTAGCTACGCTCATCGCCGAGCATCGTGCAGATGCACTGATGGTAGAGGTGGTGGGGGACACCTATCTGTACGGCTACAACTACATCGTGCGTCCGGTGTTCGTCAAACGCCCGCCTATGTGGGATGTGTACGGCCGTTCGAGCTACAGCCCGTGGTCCTCACCGTACCACTACGGCTATCTGCCTTCGTACTACACGAAGCCGAAACCGGTTTATCTGAATCATTATCAGGCATATGTGACTACGTACATGCATAATCATGGTTACTGCCACCACTGCGATTATCCGAGCCAGCCGTTCTATACCGGCTATACGACGATGACGCAGCCGCATAATCGCCATGACTATCAGACGCAGCACCCGGATGATTCGTTCGAGCAGCGTGTGACACGTTCGGCTACGCCTGGCACGCGTGGTGCCACTACCACCGTGCGTAACGCAGGTCAGTTACGTCAGATCGTAGCTGCGTCGAGTGACTCGCCTACCACAACGACCACTACGACCACGCCGAGTACCACTACGCCGCGTACAACGACCACGCCGAGTACCACTACACCGCGTACGACCACCCCGACAACTACTACAACGCCGCGTACAACGACAACGAGCACAACGGCTACGCCGCGTACCTCAGTTGATACACGGGTTAAACGAAGCGGAGAGACCCGTACTACCGTGACAACCACGGACAGCAACGGTCGCACTCAGACAGTGAAACGCGATAATCCGACAACGACACGGTCATCCGGTTCGAGAGGCCGTCGATAACTAAAAAAATATGGAGCGTTAAATGCGCTCCATATTTTGTATCTTAATCCATCCTTCGTTATTGCCGACGCGGATGTTACACCATTCGCCCAGCGTCTCACGAATCGTCACTTTGGTGCCTTCATGAATCGTGAACAGGTCTGTACCCGAGCGGTCGGGCGAAGACTTGGCATTCACCACACCCTGCGTGATGATCGCTTCGTTGCGTAGCGTGTCTCTCCGGTGCAGCGAACCGGCATTCAGACCGGCGATGATGGAGAACAGTAGGGCAAGCCATGCGCAGTAGAAAGCCGTCTTACGCAGCCATGGAGCACGCCCTAACAGGAACAGCAGAATACCCGTGAGTGCCAGGAAGAACAGACAGATGGAACCGATAAGCCATGTCTGCTCGCTCATCGCATTGCGCACCGTGCGTATCCATGAAGACAGGAAGAAATCCTGCTCCACGATATTGTCCGTGATCCGGCTCTGCGCGAGCTCCAGGTTATAGCGCGCGTCCTTGTGGTTCGGCTGTAAGCGCAGCGCACGCTCGTAATTCAATATCGCTTGCGCCAATTCACCCTGCTTGTAGTACGCGTTACCTAAATTATAGTACAGCGTCGCATTCGGTCCTTCCGCCAACAGCGCCTCATAAGCCGCTTGCGCTTCGTCGTAACGCCCTTCTGCATAAGCAGCATTGGCATCCTCAAAACTCGTTTGCGCGAAGAGTTGTGCGCAGAAAAAAATGGCTATCAACAATGAGAGTTCTTTTTTCATAATTTTGCATCCTCCAAATGATTAATTAAATTCGTTGTCGCCTTGTACAGGTCATCCATACCGTGGTCGGTGCTGGGGGCGTAACGGGCAAACTCAGCCGTTGAGAGCACATGCATCACCTCGCCGATCAATTCTTCGTTCACGCCTTTCTGACGCAGCAGAGCGGAGATATTCTCTTTGTTGAGGTCGGCTGTCGGGATAGACAGACGGTCGCTGAGGTAAGTCCACGCCGCGCGTTCGATCTCTTCGTAGAAACGGTTCTTGTCGTTCGCTTTAAGTGCAGCCGCTGCGGCTTTGAGACGTTTCTGCGCCACTTTGTTGGCATGCTTGTAGCGGACACGGGTCATGTCGGCATTCTCCTTGATCTGCTTGCGCAGCACAATCAGCAGCACGATCGCTATAATAAGCGGAATGACGTAGAACAACCAAATAGCTGAATGCTGAATGCTGAAGGCTGAAGGCGAAGCGCTCTTGAGCGGTTTCGTATCAATATACCGTATATCCGTGCCGAGTTGCTTGATATCCTCTTTCTGCGTGTAGGATACCACAGCGGACTGACCGTTAGCGGCTGACGGATCGTTTGCACCTCTCTTTACATGAATGGTATATTCAGGGGTGCTGAGCGTCTTGTAACTCTTTTCTTCGATGTCGAAGTAACTGAACGTCACCGCAGGAATAGTGTATTCACCGGCATTACGCGGGATAGCCAGATACTCAATCGATTTAGTGCCGCTTACTCCGGATGTGGAGGCGCTGAAGTTATTGGTCACTTTCGGGTCATAAGGCTCAAATCCTTCCGGCCAATCGATAGCAGGCGTCTTGAGCAGCTTCATGTTACCCGAACCGCTGATATCCAGACGAATCGTCACGGCATCGTTGGTCTGCAACTCCGTTTGAGAAATGGACGGTGTAAGGGTGAACTTACCCACACCTCCGGAGAAACCTGCCGGCTTACCGGACGGCAAGGCGCTCACATGGATAGTGGTACCCGAAGCAGTCAGTGTGCGTGCAACATTGTTGTACGTGCCGAACGGGTCATCGAAAATACTCCGGACGCGACGTTGTACCGGCACGCGTATAATGAATTCGAAACTGGCGGGCTCAATCTTAATGTCTCCGGAGTGTTGCGGATAGAGAAGAGTGCGATGCAGAACCGCCGTCTGATAATTGCGGCCGTTGTAGTGCTCCAGTTCCGTCTGTATCTCGCCCATCTCCAACTCCTGTTTCAAAAATCCGGTGAATTCCGGCAATTTGATGTTGTTGGTCATCTGCGCAACATCTACATTGGCATAATAGAGCTTGTAGGTGATGAGCAGTGCTTCTTGTTCATGCACGTTGGTCTTGGACACAATAGTGCGGACAAACAGATTGTCTGCAGAAGCCGATGTCGAGGCCGGTTCTGCCGTTCCGCCGTTTCGACCGTTTTGCGTGCCTTGCGGAGTCTGGGTGCTCTGTCCTTTGCGACCGTTCGCATTACCGCCGCTGTTCTGTTGCGGTTGTTCATCTTCCGGCAACACCTCAATCCGCACACCGTTGGACTGTACTGTTTCACCGTTGACCCGCACGGAAGCAGGGGAGATGGTGAACTTACCTGCTTTCTGCGCCATCAGCATATACGTGTACGTCTGCTCAAAGACAGACTCGCGTTTGCCGTTGATAAAAGACTGGCTGCTACTGGTGGAAGTGTAAGGACCGCTCAGCACATCAAAGTCCGTAAACTCCGGTGCCCGGAAGTCACGACTCCGTTGGTTGACGGTGAACGTCAATTGGAACGGGCGACCGAGAATCACCTGTTTGGGCGCTTGTGCCTTAAAAACCACATCATCGGCAAAGCCTGTTAAGGCTATGCCGAGGAAGGTAAATAGTATTAATAATTTATTTTTCATAATTTTTTATATTACCAGTCTTTCTCTACACGACGCTTATTACCCTGTTGCCGTTTGAGGTTCTCTTGGGTCTCTTGTTCATCTTGTTCCAGTGCTTGCAGGATCTGCTCTGCCGTTTCGCGATCCATCTGGTCGTCGCTTTGCTCCGGTTGTTCCGGTTGCTCAGGCTGGTCTTCAGGATCTTGTTCCTGTTGTTCTTGCTGTTCTTGCTGTTCTTGTTGCTGCTGTTGCTGGTCTTGATCCTGTTGATCCTGACCTTGCTGGTCTTGGTTCTGCTGCTGTTGTTGCTGTTGGCGCAACATCTGCATCGCTTTTACCAGGTTGTACCGTGTGTCGTTATCTTTCGGATTGGCACGTAGCGCTTCCTGATAAGCGGAGACAGCATCTCCATATTGTTGCATGGCATACTGGCAGTTACCGATGTTGTGCATCACATGCGCAAGTCGCTCTTTGTCTTTCTGCGGGTCTAACAGACGGGCGGCGGTTTCGAACTCACTCAGCGCTTCTGCATATTTGTTCTGTTGAAACAGTGCATCACCCATATTAAAATGCGCTTCGTAACTGTTTTTGTTCGCTTCCACGCCGCGGCGGTAGTCTATCTCCGCTTTCGTGTAGTCTTCGTGGTTGTAATGGTAATTACCTTTTATCACATCCACCATTTCGCGCTGCGCAAACAGTGGTGAGAGGCTGGCAGCAAGCGGCAAAAGGAAGCATACTATAAATCCAATGCGTTTCATATCTTTCATCTTTCGTTTTTCATTTCTCCAAAGATATCCAGTTTCGTGATGGCTTTGTTCTTACGGTTGAAGATAAAGAAGTCAATCACGAGCAACAGCAGCGATATCAAGGCAAAGCCTTGGAACTGCTCATTGTATTCGGTATAGACTTGTGTCTCAAACTCCTGTGTAGCCAATTGGTCTATCTCGTGCTGGATAGCTTTCATAGCGGTATTGGTGTTGTCGCAGCGCACGTAGATGCCACCACCGGCTTGTGCAATCTCGCGGCACATGTCTTCGTTCAACTTGCTCACCACCACATTACCGTTACGGTCTTTGCGGAAATTATTTGTGCCGGGGATAGGGATAGGACTGCCTTCGGGTTTACCGATGCCGACCACAATAACCTGAATGCCCATCTCTTTGGCTTTCTTGGCTGCTTCTACGGCGTTGTCCTCATGGTTCTCGCCGTCGGTGATAAGGATGATTACACGGCTGGCTTCGCTCTGTTGACCGAAACAGCGGATAGAGGTGTTCAACGCTTGACCGATAGCCGTTCCCTGCGTCTTGATCATGTCCGGCGTGATGGTGTTGAGAAACATCTTCGCCGATACATAGTCGCAGGTTATAGGCAGCTGAATGAATGCGTCACCGGCGAAAACAACCAAACCCACTTTGTCGTTCACCATGTTGTCCATCAGCTTGCTCATCATCTGTTTGGCGCGGTCCAAACGGTTCGGCGCCACATCCTCTGCCAGCATGGAGTTGGATATATCCAGCGCTACAATCGCTTCTATACCGTTACGTTTCTCTGTGCGCTCGGAAGTGCCGAACTGCGGACGGGCGGCTGCGATGAACAGCAACGCCAACGCTACCATTAGAATAGAGAACTTCACTGTCGGACGAACACGGCTGGCGTTTGGCATCAACAGCGCCATCAGTTCTGCATCGCCGAACACCTCTAACTGACGGCGTTTATAGCGCGTGTAGAAGAAATAGGCTATAGACAAGACAGGTATGATCGCTATCCCAAGCCATAACATTTCTATATTTGCAAATCTTAACATGATTAGTAATTTTTAATTCTTAATTTTTAATTTTTAATTACTAATTGTGCGCAGCACAAAATAGCGTAGTATCACTTCGAGCAGCAGACATGCCAGTGCGGCAATGAGGTAGGGCATGAAGTTCTCTGTGTGCTTGCTGTACTCGCGCACGCGCAGTTTGGTTTTCTCCAACTGGTCAATCTGCTCGTAAATCTGCTTGAGGCTG
Source organism: Paludibacteraceae bacterium (assembly GCA_017423085.1). Taxonomy (GTDB): domain Bacteria; phylum Bacteroidota; class Bacteroidia; order Bacteroidales; family Paludibacteraceae; genus Colicola. The sequence goes on from JAFPGA010000023.1 coordinate 5,908, forward strand.
TTGTTATCCGTTGCTCGGAAATACTGTCCGCCTGTCGTCTCTGCGATTCTGCGCAATGTGCCTTCGTCGAACTCCGAATCCATCGTCATATACTGTCGTCCCATCGGTGTCTGTACCGGCACACGTGCCTGACCGTAACTGCCCACACCGACTGTATAGACGCGGATTCCGAAGGTCTTGGCGATCTCGGCTGCCGTCTGCGGAGCGATGTCGCCGCGGTTGTTACTACCGTCGGTCAACAGAATAACCACTTTCGATTTCGTCTCGCTGTCTTTCATGCGGTTCACCGCGTTCGCGAGTCCCAAACCGATTGCTGTTCCGTCCTCAATCATGCCGTATTCGACGGATTGGAACAGGTTCACCAGCACGGCGTGGTCGGTTGTCAGCGGACACTGTGTGAAACTCTCACCGGCAAACACCACCAGACCTATCTGGTCGTTCGGGCGGTTTTTGACGAACTCGGATGCTACGTCCTTGGCGGCTTCCAAGCGGTTCGGTTTCAAGTCTTCCGCCAACATGGTACCCGATATATCCAGCGCCATCATGATGTCGATACCTTCGGTCGATTCGGACGACCATTTATTGGTCAACTGCGGACGAGCCAAGGCAATGCTCAGCAGCGCGATAGCCGCTACACGCAGCACAAACGGCACGTGCAACAACCATACACGCAACGAGCGTGGTTGGCGGGCGAGGGTAGTGGTGTCGCTGATCTGTACACTCGCATCGGCTTTGCGCATCTCGTGCCAATACCATAAGAGAACAGGTACCAGCAGCAGCCCCAATAATAAATATCCCGGATTAGCAAATGTCATTAATTCTTATTTTTTAATTTTTAATTTTTAATTTCCACCTCTTCCGCTTGCGGAGTCGTCTCCCGCACAAACTCATACGCTGTGGAGAGTGCGCTCTCGTTCTCGTCCGGAGTGGTGGTCCATTTAGCGAACTTGACAAGGTCTGCCAACTGCAGCATTTTGCTGAGTTTTGTATAGAGATCTTTCCCGTCACCCGTAACCTGTAACCCCTCACCCTTCAAGAGAATTGGCTTCAATTCCCGCAACGTCTCATCACTCGTCTTCTCGGTACTCTGTACGTTGAACCGGCGGCCGATATACTCACGCACAACATCGGTGATGTCCGTGTGGTACTCTTTGACCTTGCCGTCCCGCCAAATCTTGGCGATCTTAATGGCATCCAGTTTCTCCAGCGCTACCTCGTCTGCCGGACGTAATAACTCCGGATTGATCGGTTCTTCTTTCGGCTTGCGTTTGCCTGATAGCCAATAAACCAGATAGCCGATTCCCGCCAGCGCCAGCGCGATACCAAGCGCTAACAGCACCCAACGGAAAATGCCCCACCACCAGATAGGCGCACGCTCGATGCCTTTGATATCCGTGATGGCATTCGTTGTGTCGGCAGACAGATCGAACGGCTGCACTACATTGAGAGCCATCGGGTCACTCCGGAACGTGTCTTCACCGCTCACCACGGCTATCGGCTGAACGGCAAAAAGCGAGTCTTTGAAACTGGTCAGCGTCAAGTACTGGTTCAACTGCAAACGGCCGTCGGGGAGAGTGGTGGTATCCACGATCGTGCGGTCCACTATCTCGATGCCGTCTTGCAGCGTCTCGCCGAACACCGGCCACTCGACCTGCTCGTTCGCTTCTTGCGTCACGCGGATGTGCATATCCGTCTGGTCGCCGATCATCAGACTGGTCGAATCGATACTCGCACTGACTACTATTGCTAATAAAACAGTTAACATTTCACTACGAAATATTAATTTTTAATTCTTAATTTTTAATTCTTAATTTCTAAAAAGTCTCATCAGACTTTTCACATAGTCTTCATCCGTCCGGACGGATACATGATTGATACCCGTCTGCTGATAAACCAGCTCAAGCGCGTTCTGCTGTGCGGTCCATGCTTGCGCATAAGCGGTGCGGGTGTCGTCTAACCAGGTATCCACCCAAATACGCTTACCGGTCTCCGGATCACGCAGTTTGATCAGACCCACGTTCGGCAGTTCTGCGTCGCGACGGTCGTAAATCTGTATCACGCTCAGGTCATGTTTGCGGCTGGCAATCACCACCGGTGCCACCTCTCCGCGCTTCACTTGCAAGCGGCAGAAAGGCGCGTCCATCAAATCGGATATAAGGAACGCCGTGCAGCGTCTCTTCTGCGCGTTGGTCAAGTACTGCAGCGCCGCGTTGATGTTCGTACCCGTGTGTTCCGGCTCGAAGCACAACAGCTCGCGGATGATATGCAGCACATGGCTTTTACCTTTCTTGGGAGGAATAAATTTCTCCACTTGGTCGGAGAAGAAGATCACACCCACTTTATCGTTGTTCTCGATCGTTGAGAAGGCGAGGGTGGCGGCTACTTCGGCCATCGTGTCACGTTTCATCTGGCTCACCGTACCGAAGTTACGGCTACCGCTGACATCGACGAGCAACATCACCGTTAATTCTCGCTCCTCCTCATAGACCTTGATATACGGTCGGTTAATTCGCGCCGTGACGTTCCAGTCGATGGACCGTACATCGTCCCCCGGCTGGTACTCACGCACCTCCGAGAACGCCATACCACGACCTTTGTACTGGCTGTGGTACTCGCCGGCGAAGATATTCCGACTCAACCCGCGGGTCTTGATCTCTATCTTCCGTACTTTTTGTAATAACTCTTCTGAAGTCATAATTCTAGTAAATCTAGTCCATCTAGAATATCTAGAGCCTCTAGAATATCTAGAGCATCTAGTCTATCTAGTTAAGGTACCTGTACCGCGTTCAGTACTTCCGTGATGATATCTTCGGTCGTCATGTTGTTGGCTTCTGCCTCATAGGTCAGACCGATACGGTGACGCAGCACGTCGTAGCAAACGGCACGTACATCTTCCGGCGTCACGTAGCCTCTCCTATGTATAAACGCGTACGCACGCGCAGCCTTCGCAAGATTGATACTTGCACGCGGACTGCCGCCGAAGGCAATCATGTGCTTCAGGTCTTCCAAACCGTACTCTTCCGGTTGGCGCGTAGCGAACACGATATCGACGATGTATTTCTCGATTTTCTCGTCCAGATAAACCTCTTCCACGATCTTGCGCGCTTTGATGATGTCGGCGGTGCTCAGTATCGGCAACACCTGCTTCTGCTCGCTGTTGATGTTCTGACGGATGATGGCTTGCTCCTCCTCTTTCTTCGGATAACCGATCACCACCTTCAGCATGAAACGGTCGGTCTGTGCTTCCGGCAGCGGATACGTACCTTCCTGCTCAATCGGGTTCTGGGTAGCCAAAACGAGGAACGGATCATCCAACTTGAACGTCTGCTCGCCGATCGTCACTTGACGTTCCTGCATCGCCTCGAGCAACGCACTCTGTACCTTCGCCGGGGCACGGTTGATCTCATCTGCCAACACAAAATTAGCGAAGATAGGACCACGTTTGACCGTAAACTCTTCGCTTTTCTGGCTGTAAATCTGCGTACCGATCACGTCGGCAGGTAACAGATCCGGAGTAAACTGAATACGGCTGAAATCAGCTTTGATGAGGTCGCTCAGGGTCTTGATGGCTTTCGTCTTCGCCAAACCCGGCACACCTTCCAACAGAATGTGTCCGTCGCTCAACAGACCGATTAACAAACTCTCAACAAGGTGCTTCTGACCGACAATCACCTGATTCATGCCTAACGTCAAGGCATTAACAAACGAACTCTCGCGCTCAATGCGCTCTTGCAGTTCTTTGATATCCAACGGATTTTCCATAATTGTATATAGTGTTTTGAATAATTCTCTATTACCAAAGTAATAGTAACAAAAACTATGCCAAACTTCATACTTTGTCTATTTATCCAAATGTTATTTGGATCTTTTTGTTTATTCCCCAGCATTTTATGCAAAAACTTCATTTTCCGTGCCAAAAAATTTGCATATTCCAAAAATTCTTTGTATCTTTGCAGTCGATTTAGGAAATATCCTGCTCCGGTTATAAATCGCTCTACCCCCTCTTAGCAACTAAAATTAGAGTATTTTGCAAGTAGAGTTGAGGGCGGAACCTGGTTCTCCTAGACCATGCTAAATTTACAAACTTGCAAACGGCACA
>JAFPGA010000205.1 GCA_017423085.1 Paludibacteraceae bacterium
GTATTGCATATATGAAATTTTTTTTGTAATTTTGTGCCCGATATGAAATGTTGAAAAATCAATTTACTAAATAATGATATGATGAAGAACAGATTTTTTGTAGCTCTCGTACTAGGTATGATGGCTTTGTGTACGATGAGTGTACACGCCAACAACGACTTCCTGGAGCAAATCAACAACTACAGCGCGATGTCTATGGGCAACGGCGTAGTGCGCTTCAAGATCCCTATCTGGTCGTACGGTTGGCAGAACAACTACCGATTAGGTATTGGCAGTCATGTATGGTACTCCATGAACCAGTCCGGGAGCGGCTCTTCGCAGATAATGTACTTCCTCAGTACGGATCGGCAGAACTGCAGTGACCCGAAGGTGAACAGTTCCGCCGATGTCGATCTGCGTTCGGGAATGGGTACCGTTAAGATCACCCGCACCACCAGCGGCACCGTGCAGATTGATGCCGGATCGGGTAACCACTCCGTATCCCTGCCTGCCCAGAGATCGCTGGACGGCAGTTTTGACCGCGTGGTATATCTGGAGTTCGACTGGTATCTGCCGGAGAACTTGACCAACCAGCAGTTCTATGTAGGTATAGATGTATATATCTTTAAGTACAAAGCCGACGATACCCAAACAAAGAATGCATATAAGAATATCCGGTATATATTCCCCGACCGTCTGGACGGTTCGGATCAACTGATGGCGCCTGAGCTGCAGTCACCGTACTTGTATCTGCTGGATGAGAGCGGTTCGCCCATGAAAGATGGCAAAGTGGCTATTCCGTATGTCGTATATCAGACGCCCAAGTCCTATACCACTACGCTCAATTCGACACCGGTGAACATATCCAACCGCGCCGGCGCGATCATCGTGCCGGCTACTGACAGTGTTCAGAGCGGCTTCAAGGCTACCTTTACCGTGCAGCCCAATGCCGATGTGACCACCACCACCACGCGTAGCACCAACCGCATCGATGTCCCGGCATTCCACCGCATCTATAGTTTCAGCGCGACGGAGCAGAAAGACGAGATGGAGAGTTATAACGGTCTGAACCAACTGTCGTGGACGATCCGTAACCCGCAGGCCACCGACCTGATGACTACGGATTACTTTGAGATCCAGCGCGCCATGAAGGCGGACTACAGCGATGCGACGAGCATCGGTCTGGAGCCTATGGCAGCCGGCAAAGGCACTTATCTGTTTACGGATAATACGCGCAACACCGATTCGGGTATTCCTCTCGACACCACAACGGTATGCCGCGAAATGGTGTGGAACGACTATATGCTCTCTGCGGAGGACAGCGACCCGCTCTGCGATATGGACCTGAAACTGGTTGCCAAATCGCAGGTATTGCCGGCCGCACCGGTCTATTACCGTGTACGCCGTGCCTCGACCGGCGCCTGGGAATGGGGCCACCCGTTCGCGCAGGCTACCACCTTGTATCGCCACAATTTCCTGGCTCCGTTGGCAGCTACGCAGGCGAACTACACCAAGGATCCGGAGTTTGCCACCAACCATAAGGTACATTTCAATGTCAAGATCGACAATGCGCTAATCCCGGATCAAGGTACGGTGTTGCCGCAGGATTGCGAACTGGTGCCTACCTTCAAGACCCTCAGAGGTTCCTCGGACTCCATCACGTTCACGATCGACATCGAGCAAGAATCCTATGACCAGACCGTCGGTATGAGTATCCGTCCTTCCGGAACTTCTTTAATGCGTGATTTGCATGCGGGAAAGAACGTGTATACTTTTCCTGTGACATTAGGTCGTTTAGAGGTCTGGATACACATCGGACAGAATGTGATATACAACGACCACTGGGAGTCTTTCGCCTTGTGCTCCATTGACTGCGATCAGGATCACGTCGACGAACTGGACGGCAGCGTGATACAGATATACAGCACACTTCATGAAGTACGTGGAGGTACGCAACATATCTATAAATCGGCTTATCGTACGCTCAAGAACCAAGGTCCGGCCAGCCGGATGAAAAAGGTACAGGAGCGTTGGGCGGCAGTGCGCGACTCGGTATTCCGGCAGATGGTGGACAGCATGCAGCGCAGCGTCCTTCCCTCCGCTGCAGGCGGGCGTTGTATGTGGGACAGAGGCGCACAGCTCATCCTGATGCGCACCCTGCAGGAGACCGGCACAACCATCGAACTCGTTGTGCCGCAGGATAGTATCCGCCGCAATGACGATGGCTCGTGGACTGCCCATATCACCGATGTAGCCAATATGGCATGCACCAACTACAGCTATAAGGTTCGTATTGACCCGAGTGCCGCATCCATTCGCTTCCAGAACCCCGCTTCGCGGCAACCGGTAACGATCAACGGCCCGTCGCTCTACTTCAACGAGGCGGCGAGCATCGCCTCGTTCACCGCGAGCAAAGGCGATGCCGCACGCGACAGGAAGAGCGGCGTGCTGCTGCAATGGATACCCACCTCCGCTGCGGTGGATCAGTATATCCTGATGCGCTTGCCGGTAGGCAGCACCAACTCGCCGGACACGATCTATCGCGGCATGGACAACAGTTACTTCGACACCTCCGCCGTGCCGGGACAGCACTACGAATATACGGTAGTCACGCACTATGATTGCAAGAGCGTACATACCGACCACTCGGCTACCGCCGAAGGTTGGCGTACGCCTTACGGCGAGATCAGCGGCTCTATCCGCCAGACCGATAACAGCGGTATGGCCGGCGTGACCGTCAGCCTCTCCGCCAACGGACAGACCCTGAAGACGCTCGTCACAGGTGCCGACGGTGCGTTCCTATTCGACAGTTTGACTTATGGCAACGGCACGCAATATACCGTCACGCCTACCTCGCAGTACGGCACCTTCAGTTATAACAGCACCTCCTCCGGCATGGCTACCGTCACGCTGGCTGCCAACGGCTGTGTACAGCAAGGCATTGACTTTGTCAACACGAGCTGTGCGCGTCTGAGCGGCCGCGTGCTATACCATATGAGTACGATTCCCGTGAGCGGCGTATGCTTTATCCTCAACGGCGATACGATCCGTCGTGGCGGGGGTATCTATACCAGCGGTATTGACGGCAATTTTGAGCTTACGCTGCCCAAGTCCATGCCCTGTCGCCTGCAGGTGGCCAAAGCGGGACACACCTTCACCAACGACGGATGGCTGTTCGTCACAGAGGGCGATACGACTTTCTCGCTCGTCAAAGCGCTCGACGGCGTACGCTTCTATGACCGCACCAAGGTGCGCCTCGTAGGTCGCGTAGCCGGTGGCCTGGACCAGCAAGCCCTGCCACCTGCTCTGGGATTTGGTACGAACAACCTCGGTGATAACCTGCAACTCGTGCTCCAACTCGAAGGCGACAACACCGCCCATATCGTGCATAACCCTGATGACCTGACGCAAGACACGCTGCATTTCACCGTGGATAGCACGCAGATCATCTACGAGCAGAAACGCATCATTATCCGTCCGAACATACGCAGTGGTGAATACGCGGTGGATCTCTACCCCGTGAAGTACAAAGTGACGCAAGCCACCGCTACGGGATATGCCACGCTGCTGGATGTGCAGGCGGGCGTGCCGACATTCGACCTGACGAATGCGCCGCTGACCGTGCTCACCTCCGACTCGATGGGGCGCCATGCTACCTATAATGCACGCTTCGACCGCATCTACCGCAATCCGATGCAGGTAGGTATGATACAGCTGATGTACGGAATGGCGCAAGACGGAATGGGCGAAGAGAAACTGGGTGTATCCAGTATCGTTGACCAGAGCCATACCGTCCGCTTGTACAGCAAGGACTCGACCGGCACCGTCCAATACCTGTTCGGTCATCCTATCTTCCAGCAGGGACGCACCTACCAGTTCCGCGTGAGCGCGTACGAGGACTATTTCTATAACAA
>JAFPGA010000206.1 GCA_017423085.1 Paludibacteraceae bacterium
TAAAATTAGCTATACAGTTTTGAAAAAGATTATAACCCTATTACTCTGCTGCTTTGCGCTGCTGGCGCAAGCACAGCAAACAGTACCGGCTGACACACTCGCCCGACAGGACAGTCTGGCAGTGGATAGCCTGGCAGTGGATAGCCTGATAATGCCTGAGGTATTAGACAGTTTAGAGGTATTAGAAGACACCCTCATTCCGATCGCTCCTATCGTTCCGTTCTACCAATTGTGGAACGACAGCAACCTGACGGATATCGAGATGCGGGCACTGGACTGGAGTCTGAGTTGGCTGGACACCACGTTCTGCGAAGCGGTACACGACACCACCACCCTGCCCGACTCCATTTACAAAGCGCGTCTTCAGGAACTGCCGTGCATCATCGAGCTGCCTTATAACGAGCGCGTGCGCGCGTTCATAATAAGGTACGTCAAACGCAGCCCGAAACAGGTGGCGCGCATGATGCGGATGGGTGAGTACTACTTCCCCATGTTTGAAGAGTACCTGTACCTCTACAACCTGCCGGACGAGTTGAAGTACCTACCGGTGATCGAATCGGCGCTCAACCCTATGGCGCGTTCACATGCCGGCGCTGCCGGCTTATGGCAGTTCATGCCCGCCACCGCCAAGTTATACGGACTGGAAGTGAACTCGCTCGTGGACGAACGAATGGACCCCCTCCGCTCGACCGAAGCAGCGTGCCGGTTCCTCAAAAGTATGTACACCATCTACCAGGACTGGACACTCGTCATCGCAGCTTATAACTGCGGAAGCGGGAACGTCAATAAAGCTATCCGACGCGCAGGCGGAAAACGCGATTTCTGGGACATCTACCCCTACTTGCCCCGCGAGACACGTAACTACGTGCCGATCTTCATCGCCGCCAACTACGCCATGAACTACGGTGACGAACACGGTATATGCAAAGCACCGATAGAGAAAATAATGCTCACGGACACCATCCGCACCGCCCAACGCATGCACTTGGAGCAGGTCAGTGCCACGCTGAACATTACCATGGACGAACTGCGTCGTCTCAACCCACAATACTCGCGCGATATCCTGCCGGGAGGCAGTATGTACACGCTGTGTCTGCCGGCGGACAAAGTGGGTGACTACATCGACATGGAGCAGACGATCCTGGCATACAAAGCCGACAGCCTGATCAACAACCGCCGTGCCGAGATTGACCAAGCCAAACTGACGACCGTCACAGGCGCTTACCGCGTCAACGGGGTCACCTATTACACCATCAAGAACGGCGACACCTTAGGCGGCATTGCCAAGAAATTCCACTGCACGGTCAAGCAGCTCAAGCAGTGGAACGGACTGACCAGCGACAATATTCGCGCCGGCAAGAAACTGAAAATCTGCAAATAAAGCTGAATACTGAATACTGAATACTGAATGCTGACCACTGAATGCTGACCACTGAAAAAATATATTACTCGATACGCGAGACCGAACAGGAGACCGGTGTACCGGCTACTACGTTGCGTTATTGGGAGAAGCAGTTCGAGCAACTCAGTCCGCGCAAGGACGGACACGGAAACCGCTATTACACGCGGGAAGAGCAGGAACTGATCAAGCGCATCAAGTACATCCGCGATGAACTGCACATCACACGCATTGAAGCCATCCGCAAGGAACTGAAAGCTAACGGTAAGCATTCGGACGAACGCCAGGCAGCACTCGACATTCTGCTGCGCGTCAAAGAGGAACTGTGTGAAATACGCAAAATGATAAAATAATATGAAGATAGATTGGAAAAAATTCGCGCCCTATTTCGTGGCGCTGGTAGTATTTATCGGCTTCGCATTAGCCTACTGCAGCCCCGTACTGGACGGTAAGGTGCTCTATGCCGGAGATACGTTCAACTGGTTGGGCGGTGCGCACCAGACAATAGAATACAGAGAAGCTACCGGTGAGTCATGCTGGTGGACAGGTTCCATGTTCGGCGGTATGCCGACATACCAAGTCGATGCACGCATCCCGTCCCATAAGATCTCACACGGCATAGGAAACAACTTGCTTCATTGCTGGCTTCCGGAAACACCGGGAATTCTCTTTGGATATTTTATCGGGTTCTATATTCTGCTGCTGTGCTTCGGGGTGAATCCATGGTTAAGCATAGCCGGAGCATTCGCGATGGGAATGAGTTCCTACTTCTTCCTTATTGTACCGGCAGGTCATGTGACCAAAGCACTCGCATTAGGATGGCTGCCGGCTTTGATAGGCGGTGTGCATCTTATCTTCAAACGCAAATACTGGGCCGGTATTCCTATCGTGCTCATTTTCGGAATGACCAGCATCGTCCGTCACCCGCAAATGACCTATTACACAGCGATGCTCATCGGTGTGCTGGTGATAGCGGAAATCATCATTTTGCTGTCTAACAAAGCATGGAAAGATCTGCTCATCAGTCTTGCCGTTTGCGTGGGATGTCTGCTCCTTATCGTCGGTTCGAAGTCTTGCTATCTGAAGATCAACAGTGAGTATGTCAAAGAAACCATGCGAGGCGGACACAGCGAATTGACGCAGAAAGACGGAGAAGCGCCGGCTGAAGGTCTCGACATCAAATATGCCACCGATTGGAGTTACGGCAAAGCAGAAACCATGACGCTGCTGATCCCGAACTGGGAAGGTGGTGCCAGTGGGTACAACGTAGGCACAGACTCCGAACTGTACAATGCACTTCGCCGGAAAGGTGCCGACAAAGCCTGGGCAAAACAGTTCTGCCAAAGCGCACCGACTTATCATGGCGAGAAGATGTTCACCAGCGGTGCCGTTTATGTAGGAGCCATCATCTGCTTCCTGTTCATTCTCGGACTGCTCATTGTTCCGGGGCCGTACAAATGGGCACTGCTCTTCGCTACGCTGATGTCCATCTTCCTGGCGTGGGGTAAGAACTGGATGTGGCTCACGGAATTATTCTTCAATTATTTCCCGATGTACAATAAGTTCCGAGCCGTCGAGTCCATTTTAGTGGTGGCGGAAATCACCATGCCGCTATTAGGATTCTTAGGCTTGCAGAAAATTGTCAACGGGGAAGTCGAATGGAAGAAATTACGTACCTGCTTGTTCATCGCAGGTGGCGTAACTGCCGGTATATGTCTGTTTGCGGCACTGTTTGCCGGCTCGTTTGATATGACCAGCAGTTTTGACACTTGGAAAAGTCAAATGCCGGAATGGTTGTATGACGCGATCCTTGACCAACGTACTGCGATGTTACGAGCTGATGCTTGGCGTAGTCTGCTGTTCGTGCTGCTGGGCTTCGGCCTGACGTTCTGGTACGCTTGGCAACGTAACAAATCCGGATTCCAAAAGAAACATGCTGCTATCTACTTCGCGGGTTTGGCAGTACTGATTTTAGCCGACATGGTTCCGGTCAACAAGCGTTTCTTCAATAACGACAATTTCAAGAAAGCCAAAGATGTGGATGCATACTTCAAGATGCAGCCGTGGGAACAAGAGATCTTGCAAGACAAGACACTGGATTTCCGTGTGCTGAACTTGACGACCAGCACCTTCAATGACTCGCGAACCAGTTACCGTCTCAAATCAATTGGTGGTTACTCGGCTGTCAAACTGCGTCGTTATCAAGATCTGATTGACGCACATATATCCAATGAAATCAATCCGCTTTACCAAACCATCTTCCGCACCAACGGATTCTATGCACCGGATCCGAAGAATGGTGCCGAGTTCCCGGTATTGAACATGCTCAATATGCGCTACGTAGTCATCGGTCTGCAAGACGGTTCTACTATACCGGTACAGAACCCCTACGCGCAGGGGAACGCATGGTTAGTCAACGACATTCAGTTTGTTCCGACACCGGACGACGAGAGTGCTGCTTTGAATACATTGGATTTGCATGTAACTGCTGTTGCGGATGAGAAATTCCGTGAAGCGCTGACGTGCACGGGCATGCCGACTGAAGGTGACGAGATAACAATGACGGAATATACTCCGAACAAACTCACCTACCACGCGAACGTGGCACAAGAGCGCATCGCCGTATTCTCGGAGATTTATTACCCGAAAGGCTGGCACATCTATGTGGATGACCGGGAAATAGCACTCGGTCGCGCCAATTACATACTCCGTGCCGCCGTTATTCCGGCAGGTGAGCACACCATAACAATGGAGTTTGTACCGGAAGCCTTGGTTTGGAATAAAATGGATAATATCTGTATTATCCTGATTTTCCTGATTTGCGCCGGATGTCTTGGGTGGTATATTGTGAGAATCAGAAAATCACATTCAACGCCCGCTCAACAATAGGAGCCATATCGTAGTATTTATACTCCGCCAATCGACCGCCGAAGAAAACATCTGTTTCTTTGGCGGCTAATTGTTTATATTGCTCTGCCAACGTATTATTACGCTCGTCATTGACCGGATAGTACGGCTCCATGCCCGGTTTGTATTCCGCACTGTACTCTTCGCTGACTACGGTTTTGGGGCACTCATAGACAGCGGCTCCGAACATCTCAAAGTGCTTATGCTCAATAACTCGCGTATAAGGCTGTTCGTGCGAAGTATAATTGATCACTGCGTTCCCCTGATAGTTAGGCATGTCTTCTACGCGTGTCTTGAACGATACGGTGCGCCAATCCAGACGTCCTAAACGGAAATCAAAGAACTCGTCCAACTGTCCTGTGTAGATCAGTTTGTCCGCTGTCGTGCGCCAGGAGTCCTTGTATTCGGTAAAGAAATCACAGTTCGTACGTGTCTCTACACCTTGCAGCAAAGCATTGATAAGCACGTTGTATCCTCCTTCCGGAATGCCTTGGTACTTGTCGTTGAAATAGTTATTGTCAAACACGAAGCGAACAGGCAGACGTTTGATGATAAATGCCGGCAGTTCCTTGCAGTTACGCCCCCACTGCTTCTCGGTATATTCCTTGATCAGTTTATTGAATATATCCTTGCCGACCAGACACAATGCCTGTTCTTCCAAGTTCTGCGGTTCCCGTCCGTGGAGCGCTGCAACCGCCTCAGCTTTCTGCTCGTTGATGCGTGCTTCCGCTTCTTGCGGGGTGTGTACATCCGGCCACATACGGCAGAACGTATTCATGTTAAACGGCAGGTTGTACAACTCACCATGATAATTGGCGATCGGGCTGTTCGTATAGCGGTTGAAGGGCACAAAACGATTCACAAAATCCCACACCTCTTTATTGTTGGTGTGGAAAATATGGGCACCGTAAGTATGCACATTGATTCCCTCGATATGCTCACAATACACATTGCCGCCCAAATGCGGACGACGATCAATCACCAGACATTTTTTGCCCGCCTGATGCAGTCTGTAAGCGCATGTCGCGCCGAACAGACCGGCTCCTACTATAAGATAATCGTACTGTTTCATATCTTATGCTACTACATTATATTTCTTTGCATAATACCGCAATAAGAATGTCGCTGTTTTGGGGCATGTATGGCATATATAGACCAATAAGCGTAAGACAAACTTCTTGCGCAAATACGGATTCTTGTTGTATTCAGGTACTTCCTTGCATAATGTATCATAAATCTCCGCAAACACTTCTTTGCGAGGCTCAGTCGCATTCGTTATATAATTAACGATTGTTGTCAAATAGCCCTTCTTGATATACAGGAAATCGATCTCCGGTTGGAATTCAGCATATATGCCCATCTGTTTAGCCCACGCCATTAGTTTGGAGAATACTGTTAAGCGTTTCTTGTATTTCACACTATCCTTGGTCGTACATACCGATCCCGGTCTAATCAAATAATGATAGAACGGCTTGTCCACGCGCGCCAAAGAAGTTGCAGTCATTAAGTTGCATGCCAGGAAATAACTATCATCAGCGCTACGGTCTTCGGGGTAACGAATAGTATATTTTTCAATCAACTCCCGACGATAAAGGAATGTCCAAAAACAACTTACATAATGCGTTAGGAAGTACGCCCGTTTATCATGCGTAAACTCGCCTTCTGCCACATCGGGATTGGTTAATATTTCTGATGGTTTTCCATCCAAATAGTCCTTGCTTGCCTGACATAAACACAAGTCCGGAAGACCTGCTTCCCTGGCCCGATTGTACATACTCTCGAACATATCCGGCTCAATCCAATCGTCCGAATCCACAAAAGCGATATATTCACCTTTCGCTTCCGGGATAGCGAAGTTACGCGCCATGCCGGCACCCAGGTTGTGCTCGGGTGTCAGAATACGGAATTGCTTCTCCCGCGGGTGACCCTTTATCGTCTGTTTCAACAGTTCAATACTGTTATCAGGCCCTCTGTCGTCCACAAAGATAAACTCCATCTCTTCCAGCGTCTGTGCCAAAAGAGACTCCGTACATTTTACAATATACTCCGCCACACCATAAACAGGCAGAATAACAGAAACTTTGATCATATTATTGTTCATAAAATCTATATCTTTTTTAACTCCTCTGCTATCATTCTAAACGCCTCAGCCGCTGCATCGGCCGACGGTATCGGTTGAACATACGTCAGAGGTGGTATCTTCGTCTCATACGTTCCACGTAATTGCTTCCATACTGCATCAAAATCCATCAGTAATGGCGACGCGGCATGCGGCTGTCTGTTCCAACCTTTCGGAAGGTCAAACGACTCTTGATCGTGGGCGTACAATTCCTTGAACTCACTTCTAAACTGCTCCGACTGCAAATACTCCCGGCACTCAGCGTCTTGCATAAGAAAATAGAGATCATAGAAATGACGAATCTTAGAAGCCAGTTTCTCGCTATCCTCTGCAAAAGAGAATCGAAGCAACGACACTATCTTCTCTAACATCGTTCTACGCTTATCTAATACATTGATAGTAAATGGTTGTAGTTGATACTCGTCTATAATATAACGAGAAGCCTCTTTGTTCTGAAGGAATTCTGCAAGTAGCGATTGTATCTCTACCA
>JAFPGA010000207.1 GCA_017423085.1 Paludibacteraceae bacterium
AAACTCACTCCCCGCGTCCTTCGGCGCAGCCTTCATCGCTTCCCCACTCTTCGGCCACTCCTCGATAAACCACGTCAGAAACTTCGCATAATCCACCTTCTCGCTCAGCATCTGCGTCCGTCGTTCCGCACACACAGCCTTCCTATCCGGCATCGCCAACCACCGCTCTATCGACGCAAAGAAACCTTCCACGTCCGCTGTCTTATGCCCAAACCCAGGCTGTAATGCACCTCATCCGGCACATGCGTTCAATCCCTCCTACCCGGCAACCGATCGATGAACGTCTCCTTCACCAGCTCAAAAGCCGCTTCCGGATCAAACGTCTGTCCAAACCGCAGCAGTCCTTCAGTGTCCCCCAGAAACTCCGGATCCTGCATCTTGTCCGTCATGTTCTGCATAAACTGCTTGTATGTCGGCTTGCTCTCCACCACAAAATCCATGTACTCGTTGTACGCACGCAGCACGTTCTCCACATTCAGATCAGCCAACGTCAGCGCTTGATACAAGTCAAACAAATCCCGTCCCTTGCGACGCTGATACAATGCACGCAGCTTCGTCCCGATCAGCTCATCCAACTGATACGTCAGCAACTCCGCTTCGCCCTTGTACCACATGTTCTCCACCTTAAACGGCACCTTTACCAACGGCAGAATCGAAAAATGCTCCTTGCAGTTGATCTCCACCTTGATATGCAGCGGCACAGACGGAAGTCCCTCCGATTGCACCCGGAACAGCAGCGTGTTGTTATGACGTTTCTGCTTCACTACCGGCTCACCCAGGAACGCTAATGCCTGACGCAAATGAATATACGTCTCCTTGATCGGCTCAGCCGTAACTTGCACTAAGTCAATGTCTTCGCTGTATCGCGGTTGCGGTTGCAGGTACAACTTATGCAAAGCCGTTCCCCCACGAAAGGCCAGATGCGTCGCCAAATACTCATCTTTGTATATCTCCGTCAACGCACGACAAATCAGCAGATCTTGCTCCACTTGCTCCTTCTCTTTCCATGGAACCACACTGCTCCACTCCGTTATCGCAAACTCCGGTATCATATCTCGTCTATCTCTATCGGTTGATTATCAATTATTTTCCATCTGTTCTCCACGTACTCCGTCTCGCCTTTTGCCGCTTTCAGCACCACTTTGCGGAACGGCCTACCCGATGCTTTCAGCAATGCAAACAACTCCTCTGCCGCTTGTTCTTCTTCCAGCACATGCTCCAGAATGTACCCCAACCGCTGCACTATCGGCATGTTAAAACTGCTCAGCAACTCCACCGGCTGCTCACTCCATCGCATCTCGTCCACCAACTCAGCCAATAGCGTCGCGGCACGTGTCAACCCACCTATCTCTTGCTCGAATAGTATCAGGTCCAGAGACGTTAGGCACGGAGACGACACGTTCACCGTCCCCATCTGCGTCTTGAACTGTCGCATGAACCCAACCGGTATCTGCGCTTTGCGATGGAACTCGATGTCTATCCCTTTGCGATGAATCGAACGTATAGGTCCTCCGTCCACGATGCAGTAGAACGTCTGCACACGCTGATGACTCGCCCCATAGAACGCAGCAGCATTCAGCAGTCCCACATAGTACTGCCTACCCATGAACCGCATCAACTGATCAATGTAGAACATAGGAGGAACAACGCCTTTGAGCCGGTATTCTGTCGGAATAATCACAAAGAAGTTCTGCCATGGTGAATACAACACTCCTC
>JAFPGA010000208.1 GCA_017423085.1 Paludibacteraceae bacterium
ACGATTGCCATGAGTATTGAGCGCAGAGCTGGACAGCATAGGCAAGGCTGATGCCTGCTTTCGCTGCGTTGTCTATCAGCAGCTCCGTTGCTGACCGTGTATTCTTTGCTCGTTTGTTCTTACGAACGAGTAGGTAGTCATGAACATAGTTCTCGGGAACACCACGACCCAATAGGTCGGCTTCCATGTCATAGTCCTTTGTCTTATGTCTATTGTTTACGTTATCGTCTACGTCTACGTCTACGTCTACGTCTACGTCTTTAGTGCTTGAAGCACCGCTTGAAGCGGTGGTTGAAGCGGCGCTTGAAGTGGGGTTAAAAGTTTTGCTTGTAGCACCGCTACGGGATTTTACGCTACGCTGCCCTCCAATACGTCCATTCTCCGAGTTTTTGATACTGCCGTCAATGGTTTTCTTGATAGTCGGAAGCAGCACCTTAACCCAGGGATCAGCGCCGGAATAGTCACGGCAGTCCAGGGCATACTCGAATATGGCGAGGGCGAGTTCCGCTCTCGATCCACGGTCTGGTATGTTGTCCATCGACTCCAGCCAACCGGCCCAAATTTTTACACTTTCTCGTTTCACTTTTAAATAATAAGCCCCAATCTTTCGCCGTTAGACACTACCTGACGGGTACTTGAAAGGGGCCTCAATATCAGCTTTGGGTAGTAGTGTTACCCTCAAAAAGTCAAATCACAATGCAAATAAAACAAAAGTTTCAATGATATGCAACTTTTCTTGTAATTATTTTCTTAAACTTTTGTTTCATCAGAACGGAGCATCGTCAGCGTTCTCCTTCTTGCCTCCAAGCAGCTGAAGGTTGTCCGCTCTGACTGACCACGCGGTACGCTTCTGGCCGTCCTTTTCATACTCGCGGCTGACCATACGACCCGCCACCATGACGGACGTGCCCTTCTTAAGATACTGCGCCAGCTTGTTACCCATGGTAAAGTAGTCCACGGTAAACCAATCGGTGCGCTCTTGCGGGTTACCTTCCTTGTTGTTCCATCTTTCCGTTACGGCGACATTGAAGGTTATTACGTTTGTTCCGTTCTCCAGGGTCTTAACCTCTGCATCTTTGCCGAGGTTACCCAAAATGATAATCTGATTAAATGCCATAGTTTTGTCTATTTAATTGGTTAATAAAACACGCTATTATGATCTCACGGTTATTTTAAGCGACTCCTTGACCGGCGATGTCTTGACGTACTTGGCGTACAGCTCGGGGTTGTCGGCCTTCAGGCTCTTGCCGTCAAACGTCTCGCGGGTAGTGGCGGCTACGCGGGTAATGAGTACCTTGCCGTCTATATCCACCTTGTCGCAGTTGTTCTCCTTCATCACTTGCAGCATACGCTCCTTGAGCTCGTCGCGCTGCGCTGTTATGGTCTTTATCTGCTTCTCCATGCTGGCGATAGCGTCAGCCAATCCGTGTACTACGGCGGGTAGTTCTCCGCTCTTTGACAGCGTACACTCCAAGCCATGGGCGTACTCGTATATGAGGCGCTCTATGTCCGAGTCCTGACGCCGTGTTATGTAGTCCATCTTGAACTCGTCATGACGTAGCCATATACCCAGCAGACCCTTTACTTTATAGTCGGGGTTGGCCTTCTCGAATAGGTAGGCGTATACGGACAGCTGCCAGCTCAAATACTCCTTGTCAAGTCCTCCGTAGGTAGTCTTGATGTCAGCCAGCCATATACCGCCGTCATGGTCGGTAAACACAAGGTCGATACTTGAAGCGATAGTCTCATTATCACTTACCAGATACTCCGACTCCTCGAAGTTAAGCCCAGCGAGTTCCTTGAGCTTGCGGTAGTTATTCACTTCCGTGCTGCCGTCATCGGCTCCCAGCGTTTCAAAGAGTTCTACGCCCTCGTGGACTGATGTACCATACTGCGCGGCTTTTGCCAGCACGTCCTCGCTGATGCCAGCGTACTTGTCGGCAAACAGCATCTGCTTCAGCATACCCGTCACGCCGGACAGCTCTACGCCGTCCAGGTGATAGGTGTGCGCCTCTTGGTCAAATACCACAGAGGACTTGTTCAGTTGTAATGTCTTCATCTTATCTCGATCTATAAGGTTTGCCGGTATAGTTCAGGTGCTTACGCATCAGCTCGTCAATCTTGGGGATATCCTCGTGGCGGTAGTACTTGCGTAACTTACCACACCCGTCCGTATTCGTTACGAATTCGATGCCAGCCTTCTCGGCTATCAGTTGGAGAATATCTGACGAGACGCCGTATCGCTTGGCTACGTTCCAGTTGGCGGCGAGATTAGGGTTGCGCTTGGGCTTCTTATTGTTATCGGATTTGAGCGACTCCTCGAAGTCGTGCATCTTCT
The DNA here is from genome assembly GCA_017423085.1 of Paludibacteraceae bacterium. Taxonomy (GTDB): domain Bacteria; phylum Bacteroidota; class Bacteroidia; order Bacteroidales; family Paludibacteraceae; genus Colicola. The sequence continues at coordinate 2,339 of JAFPGA010000208.1, forward strand.
CGTATTCCGTCTCCATTATGTCCGCAATAGCGCGGAGGTGTTCAATTACTTCTTGTATCCACATAGCTGTCGGTCAAAAGTTTAGTTCCTTACGTTTGGCGCTGAATAAAGGCTTAATCTGCTCGTGCAGTTCGGGCCACTCCTCCCAAAGTTTCAGCAGATTGTCCTTTGTCTTGCACTCGGTTATCAGCTGCTTGACGAG
>JAFPGA010000209.1 GCA_017423085.1 Paludibacteraceae bacterium
AATGCATACGCTACGGAGAGCTACCTCGTTTCCTTCTTCGGTCGTATCAACTATTCGGCTCTCAACCGCTATATGATTACCGCTACGGTACGTGCCGATGGTTCGTCTCGTTTTGCTCCGAGCCGCCGCTGGGGTGTGTTCCCCTCTGTAGCGCTCGGTTGGAAAATCAAAGAGGAAGCATTCCTCCGCGATGTGAACTGGCTCAATGACCTCAAGCTCCGTCTCGGTTACGGTATCACGGGTCAGCAAGACTTGAACATGGGTGACTACCCCTACATGCCGACCTATGACATTAGTAAGCAATATGCTTATGCTACGCTCGGTGAGTTGGCTACGGATGATAAGAAAGCGGAATTGGATGCTGCCGGTTATGTACTGGGTACCGATTACGTAATCTCTTCTGACAACTACGTATTCTACGTACACAACCGTCCGAACGCTTACAACCCGAATCTGACTTGGGAGAAGACCACTACCTACAACGTAGGTATCGACTACGGCTTCCTCAACAACCGTATCAACGGTGCTATCGATTACTATTACCGTGTTACCGATGACCTGATCAACTACGTTACCGTTCCGGCTGGAACGAACTTCAAGAACAGCGTTACCCGTAACATCGGTTCGCTCCGTAACCAAGGTATCGAGTTCTCGATCAACGGCGTGCTCGTGGACAAGAAGAACTTCAAGTGGGATCTCTCCTACAACGTAACTTGGAACGACAACAAGATCACCAAACTGTTGGATGCTGAGGATGATTCCTACTACGTACCGACAGGTGGTATCCGTAACGGACAGAACGTGCAGGCACACAAAGTGGGCTATGCAGCTTCTTCCTTCTATGTATATCAGACCGCAAGAGATGAGAACACCGGTAAACTCTATGTAGTGGACCGCACCGGAGATGGTACGATTGATGAGAAAGATAAATACTTCTACCACAATCCGGCTGCTCCTGTTACTATGGGTCTCTCGTCCAAGTGGCAGTTCTACGGCTTCGACCTCGGTATCACCTTCCGTGCTTCTATCGGCAACTATGTGTACAACCACATCTTGTCGGGTAACATGGGTAACATCGAAGCCAGCCAGATCTATTCTGCTAAGTCCGGTGGTTTCCACAACTTGATGCTCACCGCGCTTAACGCATACTATGTGGACGGTGTTCATCCGAGTGATTACACCAGCCAGCTCGACCTCTTGGATTACTTTGTAGAGAATGCTTCCTTCCTCCGTTGTGACAACATCACACTTGGTTACTCGTTCGAGAAACAGGTGAAGGGTCGTGTTTACTGCACTATCAGTAACCCGTTTGTGATTTCTCGTTACAAAGGTCTTGACCCGGAAGTATGGGGTGGTATTGACAACAATATCTATCCGCGTTCACTCTCCGTCAGCCTTGGTACAAGTCTGAATTTCTAATCTATGAAAAATCAATGTATTATGAAAAAGCTTAATATTCTTTTGATTGCATCTATCGCAGCGCTGGGATTCACTTCCTGTGTTCAGGATTTGAATACGCAACCGATTGACCCGAATGTGCTGCAGACGTTTGATCAGGATCGTATCTATTACAAGATCTATGCAGGTATCGGTACTTCGGGACAGATTGGCCCGGACGGTAACGGTGACTTGGATGGTAATGAGGGATACTCCGTGTTCTATCGTTGCATCTTTGTGCACAATGAGTTCCCGACCGATTGTGGTTGGTGGATTTGGCGTGACGCAGGTGTTACGGACCTCAACGAGATGACTTGGACTTCGGAGAACGAGTTCACCGAGTTGCTCTACAACCGTATGTCCTTCAACGTAACTACGTGTAACCACTTCTTGGATAACACGGAAGGCAAAGACGATGCGAAGACCGTTCGTCAGCGTGCAGAGGTGCGCTTCATGCGCTGCTTGAACTACTATTATCTGCTCGACTTCTTCGGAAACCCGCCTTTCACCATGACTGTGTCGGCTGAAAACCCGAAACAGATTGAGGGTGGTCGTCCTGCTTTGTTCCGCTGGGTACTCAACGAGTTGCTCGCTGCTGAGAACTATCTCGATGAGCAAACAGAAGTATATCGTGTCAATGCCAATGCAGCTCGTCTGCTTATCGCACGTATGTACCTCAACGCACATGTTTATGATCCGGATTTCCAGTATATCTCGCAAACTGACGCATTGGACTCCGCTGCTATCTATGCCAAGAAAGTAATGGATAACGGCAAGTATAAACTGACCGATCACTATGCAGAGATGTTCATGGGGGATAACGACCGCAACAACGGTGCATGCGAAGTTATCTTCGCTATCCCGCAGGATGGTGATTATATCCAGTCTTGGGGTGCTACTTCATACCTCGTTTGTATGACACGTGCCGCTGGTATGCTTCCTTGGGGATCTACCGACAAGTGGGAGTGCTTCCGTACATCACCGGAGATGATCAAGGTCTTCTTGTATGACAAGAACCCGAGCACCATCAAGGCGGATGAGAAGCAGATGCCGGCTTTGCTGGGTGATGACCGTGCTATCCTCTGTAACCAGGCATTCGCTGACGCGGACAAACCGGACTCCGTTACTTTTAGTGCAGACTACTCCGGTGGTGCTAAGTATGGTGAGGGTACCTTCACCAACTGCTGGGCTATGTGCAAATGGACCGGTTGCTACTCGACGGGTGAGACTCGTGGTAAACACACCCAGTTTGTGGATACCGACGTGCCTTTGTTCCGTGTTGCTGAAGCATACATGACCTATGCTGAAGCACTTTGGCGTAAGAACCCGAACGATCCTATCGCTCTGAATACAATCAACGACCTGCGTGCTACGCGTCATGCTGACCCCTTGACTTCACTCAGTGCTGACGTGCTCCTCGATGAGTGGCTCCGTGAGTTCTACTGCGAAGGACGTCGCCGTGTGGACCTCATCCGCTTTGGACAGTTCTGCGGACCGGATGCTACCAAAACATGGGAGGGTCACCCTGCCGGCAAGGATGCGAAGTATATCCTTTACCCGATTCCTAACAAGGATATGGTGGCTAACTCTAACCTTGTTCAAAACCCCGGTTATTAATCATATAACATCATTTTGATGCTATTATTAACAAATTTATTTAATTAACATTATTAACAATTTAAAATCTTTAAATTATGAAAAAGATTTATGCAATCTTGGTTGCTGCATGCATGAGCGTTAGCTTGTTTGCTGTTGCTCCGACGCAGGCTGATTTGCAGTCCTACATGGAGGAAGGCTACTATGTAGCATGTTTCCAGGCTCCGGTTGGTACTACCTGTAATGACATCTATTGGATGGGTGAGTATGCTGATTGGAACATTTCATCTGATCTTGAGGATCTCGTAAAATGCGAGCCTCTTGGTGATGGCTGGTATGTAGCTAAAGTTCCCGCAGGCAAAGGTGATGACGGTAAGCCGATTCAGCTCAATGAGTGTGGCAAACTGACTTGGGATGTACAACCGAGCAACGCTCCTATCGAGGTTCTTGCTGGTAGCGTAGTTGTAGATTCTAAAGACAACGGTGAGAGCGATCTCAAGGATTGGTCAACCACAGAGCCGACTATTATTTCCATTACCAGTTGGAAGGGTGACTACAATCCTTGCGATATGCAATGTGAGGCACAGAGCTACACCATCCGTATCTATCCGCCGTACTGCGAGTATCTGGATGAGTTGGAGCCGACGATCATGGGTACGTTCAACCAGTGGGCTGGCGCTATCTCCATGGAGTTCAAAGGTTCGTACTTTGAGTATGTTTCCGAGCCTGTGACTGCTTCGTTTGAGTTCAAGTTCAACAACGATGCAAATGGTAGCTGGGATCATCAGTTTGAGACATATGACGCTCTGGGCGATACTTGGCACTTCGTTCCTGCAAGCGGTAACCTCTCTTTGAACAATGGTACCGAGTACTATGAGTATGATGCTCAAAACAGAATCTTGACCTTCGACTTCAGCGATGACGAAATGTACCGTTATGCTGGTTGCGAGGAGCAAGAAGAGGTTGACTCAACAGTTTATTATACCATCGTAACAGTGAAAGTTCCGGAAGGTGCTCCGGCAGCAGGTGTTGAGATCATCGGTACCTTCGGTGAAGATGCATGGAATACCGGTGTCGCTATGGAGCTCCTTAAT
>JAFPGA010000210.1 GCA_017423085.1 Paludibacteraceae bacterium
AGCGGCGTTCGCTGGTACGGTTTGCTGTGGGCGATCGGGTTGTACGTGTGCTGGAAGATCAACGAGCAGATGTACAAGAAGGAGAATTGTCCTGCCGAGTGGCCGGATCTGCTTTTCTTCTGGATGGCCGCGGGTGTGATTATCGGTGCGCGTCTGGGACACTGCTGGTTCTACGAGTGGCATCATACCAACGACCCGATTCAGATATTCGGTTGGACATTCAATTATCGCAACCCGTACATCGAGCACCCGCTTCGGCTCATTAAGATCTGGGAAGGCGGTTTGAGCAGTCACGGAGGTGCGATCGGTTTGATCATCGCAGCGATTTTGCTCAACAAATACAAATACAGCAAGTACCCGCAGTTCGGCACCAGTTGGTTGTGGATCTTGGACCGTTTGTGTATCGGTGTGTGCATCACGGGCGCGCTGATTCGTTTGGGTAACCTGATGAACAGCGAGATTTACGGTGACCCGACTACGTTGCCTTGGGGCTTCATCTTCGTGAACGATCCTTATGCGCCGAAAGATGCCCTTACCGGGCAGGTATTAGCCTGCCATCCGACGCAGATATATGAGATCTTGTATTGTCTGGTGGCCTTTGCTATCACGTACCCGATGTATAAGTTCACGCAGGCGCGTCGTCGCGAAGGACTGCTGTTGGGCGTGTTCCTGGAGGTGGTGTTCTTCACCCGTTTCTGCCTGGAGTTCATTAAGTTAGACCAAGAGGCGTTTGAAGCAGGACACTTGTTCAATATGGGACAGTTGCTCAGTATTCCGTTCATTGCGTTAGGTATATACCTTATTATACGCGCATATAGGCGACCGCTCAGTCCGGTGGTGGAGAAGCAACCGGAATCGTTGGACCCCAAATACCGGAAGACAAATGACAAAAAGTGATTTACGAATCGTTTATTTAGGAACGCCGGAGTTCGCAGTCGCCAGTCTGAAGGCGCTGGTAGAAGGCGGATATAACGTGGTTGCGGTGGTAACTATGCCGGATAAGCCGGCAGGTCGCGGGCACCAGATGCAATTCTCGGACGTGAAGAAATATGCGTTGGAGGTTGGGTTGCCGGTGCTGCAGCCTGAGAAATTGAAGGACGAAGCGTTCGTAGAGGAGTTACGTAGTTACCACGCTGATTTGCAGATCGTGGTGGCATTTAGGATGCTGCCGGAGGTGGTCTGGGCGATGCCTCGGTTGGGTACGTTCAACCTGCATGCCTCACTGCTGCCGCAGTATAGGGGTGCTGCGCCGATTAACTGGGCCGTGATGAACGGAGACAAAGAGACCGGTGCGACCACGTTCATGCTGAAGCATGAGATAGATACGGGTAATATGATTTTGCAGGAGCGGATACCTATCGGAGAAGACGAGAACGTGGGTTCAGTACACGACCGCTTGATGGCCATGGGAACGGGACTGGTGACGCGTACGGTGGATCTGATTATCGAGTGCGAGAACAAAGGAATCGAAGTGCCGACTACGCCACAACCGGAGATTAATGAACTGCGTCCGGCACCGAAGATTTTCAAGGAGGACTGCGAGATTAAGTTCTCGGAGAAGACAGCCGAAGAGGTACATAACTTTGTGCGCGGTCTGAGTCCCTACCCTGCTGCGTGGGCGAATCTCGAGATCAACGGACAAGCGTTTGAGAACGTCAAAATCTACTCGGTCGAGATCACGAGACCACGTGATCCCGAGACCACGAAAGGGGAAATCATTGTGCCGTGTAAAGAAGGTGCTGTACGCATTCTCGAGTTGCAAGTACCGGGTAAGAAACGAATGGACGCACGCTCATTCTTGAATGGATTACATTAAACTCATAGATAAGTACTACGGCGATTATCCGGAGTTGCGGCATGTACTGGTGACACATAGTCGTCAGGTGGCAGACCGTGCGCTGAAGATAGTCGATGCCCACCCCGAATGGGAAGCGCAAGGCCTCGTCGATCGGCAGTTC
>JAFPGA010000211.1 GCA_017423085.1 Paludibacteraceae bacterium
CTCAAGTCGGTCCATGCGGCTATCATCTGCCTGTCGCTTTCTCCGTTTGCTCCACACAGCCATAAAGAGGTCTCCGGCACTTGTGCATGCAGTTTCTCAAAGACACGCAACAGAAGCGGGAGGTTCTTTCGTTCTTCAAAATGTCCGATGAAACCGACACGAATACCCTTATGCTCACAACGGATATCCGTTACATCTGTCACAAGGCGCTTAATGGGATTATAAACTACCTGTGCATTAGGAAGCGGCAGACCTAATGCATCCTTCCATTCTTGCAACTGTTTATACGAGATGCAGACTATAGTCTCTGCTTCTTGTGCCCATCGACGATACATATCCCGCAAGGAACGATGCCATCCGAAACGCGCATCTACGGGTTCATGCCAATGCCAGATATGACGCACTCCTGTCTTTGCCGCCAATACGGCTCCTAAAATCGTGATGGTGGTATTGGAGTAGATAGCCGTTACCTGCTCTTTCTTCACGAAAGTATGCAAACGACGCAAAGTCGGCACATTATACAGCTGCACAAGTGCTGTACGCAGTCTGTGCACACCGGCAGCGCGATAAGGAAGCGCCCATATCTGCACTCCGCAGACACCTTGCAAGGCAGCCTCCAAACCTTCATCCGGCACAATAGACGGCACCACTACCGTCACACGCGCTCCACGTGCGGCACAAGCTTTGGCTGCCTGTACCATTACCGCTTCCGCACCATGTACACCGCGGGCATGACTGATAAATAGGATATGACTCATTTGCGTTCGTCCCGGAAGAATTTTTTACTTTGCTCCAAACGCTGCTTGCCTGTACTGGGCCGCGGATGGATTTTGTACTCTATATAGTTCTGATAGGGGTTATATGCTGCTGCTTGCGGCACTTCCAGGAAGATACCTCTGGAGAAACTGAAGCAGTATAGTGCTATGACTATCAATCCCGCCAAGCGCTCAATGAAGAGCGGCAGCGCTTCCAGTACCATCGGCAGTAAGGCGATGATGCCTATCAGGAAGAACAAACGGACGCGATTGCTCACCTCGACCAATTCAAAACAATAGTAATAAAGCAGCAGGCTGGCAGCAAACATATTCAGCATGACGGTGCCATGTGGCCGCTCGTCAATCTGTTTCTTGAAAAACATCAGTACCACCAACATCGCCAAGTTTAGCACAAAACCGATACTCAATCCGCGGTTGACAGCAAACATAGCATTCTCTGTATAGGTCTCCGCCTTGTCGGCATAGTTCTCTCCGAGCCAGCCCGCGACGGTAAGGAAGATGGTTTGTATCCACGGAATACCTGCCAGCATCAGCACTGCGCCTACTCCAACCGCCGTCAGGTACACCCAGGACGGTATGCGGCGATGCATGAAGAAATAGAGTGGTATCATGAGTGCTGCCACGCGGTGGAATGTACAAGCCAAGAGGATGAACAACAGATAGGGTACAATCCGGCGAGGTTCGATGTATTGCAAGGCGAAGAAACAGAGTGCTACCGCCATCGCCTGACGGATATAAATCATCTCCAGATTGAAATACAAAATACCGTAATAACAGAGCAACGCCATTACCGGATATTGGGTGTATTTGCGTGCTGCGCAAGCGATGAGGGTGATATTGATAAACGTCACCACAAAGAACAGATGTTGCACCGTGCCGCCTAATGACTTTATAAATGCGCTTAGCAGCACAAATCCTTCTTCTACCGGCACATCTGCAAACACCGCCGGTCTTCCTATTAACTGGCTGAAAGTCGGGAAGTGATTGAATAGCATCGTATAAGTATCCCAGTCGCCACCTGTTTCATATCGCAAACCCGCAATGCAGATCAGCATAATCGCCGCCAAACCGGTGAGAATCTGCGTACTGAGTTTGTCGTGCATCTGTATATTGAGCACTGCCAACACCAGCAATATGAAGAAACACATCAGATAGAACATAGTTTACGTCCCTTCGTTAAGAGGATAGTACCTACCAGCAAGCACTCTAATAACTCTGCTGCGATCCAACTGATACATACGCCTTTGACCCCCAGCAGCGGAAGCAACCATAGATTGAGTCCCACACAGCACACCGCCAAAGCCAATCCGACCCAAGGTGCCCATTTCTGCAAACCCATTCCGTAAAGTCCCTGCACCGTAAGCAAGGTCGCAGTCATTACCAAGAAAGGAATGGGAGACAGCCAACGTAGGATATCCACAGAGGGTTCAAACCCTTCGCCGTACATGATATGAATAATCAGCGGAGCACATATATACGTCAGCAGCGAGACGACCGCAGCAGCGGCACCGGCATAACAAAGAACGCGCTTGAGGAACGCCACCCCTTCTGCTTTAGATGCCACAAACCGACGGCTGATTTCCGGATAAGCCGCCATACTGACGGGCAGGACTACCACCATATTCAGCGCAATGATTAGCCGCTGCGCACCGGAGAAATAGCCAATCGTATCATCCGCAGCATACCAACCGAGGATAGTCATGTTCGCGGTAGTATAGAATGCGATGAATACATTATTGAGAAAAATAGGAGCACCGGCTTGCATCACCTCGCGCAACGAAGCACGCGAGAAGGAAGGACGGCTGATATGGAAATGATGTATCACATACACAAAAGCTCCGATTCCAACGGCAATACTGGCAACCGACATCAGTAGCGGATAAAGCCTATAGGCAGCCGCTTCACGCACCAGACTGAGTACCAATACCGCACCTAACAGTTTGGTAAAGAAATTCGCCCACGCCATCTTATCCATCTGCTGCACTCCCTGCAAGTACCATGTCGGAAAGAACACGATACCTATGTTTGTCAACGCTGTATAGATATACAACGCCGGGTCGCACGCTACACGGTCCACAAACAGCGGCAGCAGCGCCAACACCCCGAACGACAGCAGAAGCAGGACTGTTTTCGCGACAATGACAGACCAAAAGATAGCGTCCGTACGCGCTTTGTCATCACGGGCAATCGAAATCTGGCGGGTGGCGGAATACTCAAAACCGTAGTTGATGAGAAGGGTGAGATAGGAAACGATATTCTGAGCATAACTGACGCTGCCGAATAACGAAGCACCAAGAATACGACTGATGATGGGTAGCACCAAAAAAGGTATCAAGTAATTGGCTACTTGCAACACCCCCAACGAAACCATATTCTTATACAGCGTCTTCACTTTTTCTTATGCATAGAACGAGCGTGCAAAGGTACAACAATTTTTGCATATATGCAAAAAAAAAGCGACTTTTGGTCGCTTTTTCTGGTTTTTTGCCGGTAATTTGGAATTTTGGCATTCCATCATTCCAAAACAACCGCCATTTAAGCCTCAGCCTCTTCTGCTGGAGCCTCGCCCTTAGCCTCTGCTTCTGCAGCAGCAGCTTCCTGCGCAGCCTCTTGAGCTGCAGCAGCGAGCTCAGCAGCAGCGGCAGCACGCTTCTCGGCGATAGCAGCAGCTTTGGCCTTGTTGGCCTCTACCTCTTGTGCGTGGAGAGCCTTCGCAGCAGCTACTTTCTTCTCTGCCTCGGCAGCGCTGATTTTGCCGTTTTTAGCATCCTTCTGAGCTTTCCAAGCATCGAAACGCTTCTGAGCCTCTTCCTGACTGAATGCGCCCTTTGCTACACCACCATTGAGGTGTTTCATGAGCAGTACGCCTTCGTTAGAAAGGATGGTACGTACGGTGTCGGTCGGCTGTGCACCTACGCCTACCCAGTACAAAGCGCGATCAAAATTGAGAATCACAGCTGCAGGGTTGGTGTTGGGATTGAACGAACCGATACGCTCGATAATTTTGCCGTCACGCGGCGAGCGGCTGTCTGCTACTACGATGTGGTAGAAAGCATAGTCTTTGTGACCATGACGAGCCAAACGAATTTTTGTTGCCATTTGTTTTTGTTTGTTTTTGTGGGCGTTGGATTGCACGAATCCGTGCCCGGGTTAATAATAAATAATGACGTGCTTTTTACACGAAAAAGCCTACAAAAGTACTGCTTTTTTTTGATATAACCAAATTTTTTTACCAAATTTACTCAAAAAAGATACTTTTTAATAATAAATATGGCAAAAAGCCGGTTATAATGGATAAGATGGCAGAGTGGTTGAGGTTTCTATTTTGCCATCCGTCAAATGAACGACAATCGTTTGCGGACCATTATAAAGAATCAGCCAAGGCACGGTTAAATAGCGGTTATAGACAAGTGCCTGATCCAGTGTTTTTTGTGTCAATGGCACCGTTTCGGCTTTGCACTCTATGAGCACCTGCGGCTGCATCTGTCGGTCATAAATGACTGCATCGGCGCGGTAACGCTTTGCGTTAATTGGTGATTGGTGATTGGTTATTGGTGATTGAAACGGCACTTCAACGGCAATGAGGGAGGCGGGATAAAGCAGTTGCTCTACCAAGCGGTGAAGCAACTGCTGTCTTACCCACTCTTCCGGCGTGAGACGCACCCATCGGTGGCGCCACTCGCAGAAGATTTGTTCTTTGCCGTTGAAAACGCGCGTTCTCATTTAAGATAATTATCTTTCAGCGAGCAGGTGCGGTTGAGTACCAACTTCTCTGCCGTCGTATCCGGATCGACCACAAAGTAACCTTGTTTGAGGAGCTGGTAGTGGTTTTCTTGCTCGATTCCATCGGCAAAAATCGGTTCATGCAACTCGCTGCGGAGCGCACCTTCCACCTTCGCCGTAACCACCTTCAGGCTGTCCGGATTAAGCAGGTCGCGGAAGTCGCCTTCCTCGGCGCTCGGGTTCTCCACCGCGAACAGACGGTCGTACAGACGCACCTCGGCATCAAGTGCTGAATTACACTCCACCCAGTTGATGGTCGCTTTCGTCTTACGGTTACCGCCTTCGGTACCCGACTTGCTGTTCGGGTCATAGGTCGCATACACGGTCGTGATCTTTCCGTCCGCATCTTTCTCGCAACCGGTAGCTTGAATGATATACGACGCTTTGAGACGCACCTCGCGACCACCCGGGCTGAGACGGTAGAACTTATTGTCCGCCTCTTCCAAGAAGTCGCCGCGCTCGATCCACAACTCGCGTCCGAATCGCATCTCACGTGCACCTAAACTCTCGATTCCATCGATATTTTCTGCAATGATCGTTTCGCCTTCGCCTTCATAATTCGTAATGACCAATTTGACCGGATCGAAGATCGCGCAGACGCGCGGGGCTGTTTCTTTGAGGTCCTCGCGGATCGTGTGCTCAAGCAGTCCCTGATCAATCATTCCTTCCACTTTGGTATAACCGATCTTGTCCATAAATGTGCGGATGGCTTGCGGCGTGTAACCGCGGCGACGCAGACCACAGACGGTCGGCATACGCGGATCATCCCAACCGGCTACCAGACCTTCTTTAACGAGCTGCAGCATCTTACGCTTCGACATGACGGTGTACGTGATGTTGAGACGGTTGAACTCACGCTGCTTCGGACGATAGTTCGGACCGTACGGCGACAAACCGCAGAAGTTCGGACCGCTGAACTGGTCGATGAAATAGTCGTAGAGCGGACGGTGTACTTCGAACTCGAGCGTACAGATAGAGTGTGTTACGCCTTCGAAATAGTCGGACTGACCATGCGCGAAATCGTACATCGGGTACACATTCCACTTGCGGCCCGTACGGTGGTGCGGGTGCGAAGTGATGATGCGGTACATGATCGGATCGCGGAAGTGCATGTTCGGGTTCGCCATGTCTATCTTGGCGCGCAGCACCATCTTACCTTCCTCTATCTCACCGCGCTGCATCGCCTCGAACAGACGTAGGTTCTCCTCTATCGGACGATCGCGGAACGGCGAAGCCACACCGGGTTCAGTCGGCGTACCTTTCTGTTCGGCTATCTGCTCCGCTGTCTGCTCATCGACATACGCCTTGCCCGCTTTGATGAAACGGATAGCGAGGTCGTAGAGCTGTTGGAAATAGTCCGAAGCATAGTATATCTGTCCCCATTTGAAGCCGAGCCAACGGATGTCGCGCTCGATGGTCTCTACGTATTCGGTATCCTCTTTGGCAGGGTTCGTGTCGTCAAAACGAAGGTTGCACACGCCGTTGTACTTCTCCGCGATACCGAAGTCCATGCAAATCGCCTTGACGTGACCGATGTGCAGGTACCCGTTCGGCTCCGGCGGAAAACGTGTCTGGATTCGACCGTCATTCACTCCTTCTGCCAAGTCTTTTTCTACAATCTGCTCAATGAAATTGAGACTTCTTAGCTCCTCTGGAGCACGATTATTTCTTTCTTGCTCTTCCATTATTTTTGTTGTTTAGTATATTATCAAATCACATATTAATCGCGTGTTAATCACGTGTTAATAGCCTAATAGACCCCTTATGCAAGCCCTGTATTTTCCTTATGCTCTTACGATTCCTCTGGCGGATTTTTTTACAAACTCCACGATTGTGTCGCGTTCGGCACTCTGCGGCATAGTCGCCATGATGTGATCCAGCGCCTGCGTGGTGTTCATACCTCCTTGATAGATAAGGCGATAGACCTCCTGGATGGTGTGTATCTGCTCGGGTGTGAAGCCGCGGCGGTTCAGTCCGACGGAGTTGATGCCGCAGTACGCAATCGGTTCGCGGGCCGCAATGATGTATGGAGGGATATCCTTGTTGATCTTCGATCCGCCCTGAATCATACAATGTCCGCCGATGCGCGTGAACTGATGTACCAGCGTGCCGCCGCCGATGATGGCGTAGTCATCCACTTCCACCTCTCCTGCCAACTGCGTACAGTTGGACATGATGATATTGTCGTGCAATATACAGTCGTGCGCCACATGGCAATATGCCATGATGAGGTTGTTGTTACCCACCACCGTCTTGCCTTTGGAAGCCGTGCCGCGGTGAATAGTCACGAACTCACGGAGCACACAGTTGTCGCCGATAATAGTCCAGGTCTCTTCGCCTTTGAACTTAAGATCCTGCGGGATACAGCCAATTACTGCATTCGGGAACACATGGCAGTTATCGCCAAGGATGACATTGTCGTCAATATATGCGAAGGCATCAATGGTGACGTTCTTGCCTATTTGCGCCTTCGGGCTGACATATGCTAAAGGAGAAATCATTATTCGGATAATATTTGGTTTCTTAATCGTCTTACACACTGCGTGTTGAAGGTGTGACCGGGTTTATAGGTAATCACACGCCCCTGCAGACGCAAGCCCAGCAGCGACAAATCGCCGATGACATCGAGCAGTTTATGGCGTGCCGGTTCGTTGGGATAGTTCAGCGGCGAGAGGTATCCTAATTTGGTCGCATCCAGCCGCGGCTGCCCCAACTTGTCGCAGAAATAGTCCATTCCGGACTGCGACAGTTCGGTCTCGTAGATGACGAGCGCGTTCTTGAGGTCGCCGCCTTTGATGAGTCCCACACGCAGCAGCGGCTCTATCTCGCGCACGAAGCAGAACGTACGTGCTGCCGACACCGCCGTCGGATAGTCCGCCAAATCGGTCAGCGTCGCTTGTTGCTCACGCAGCAGATTGGACTGAAAAGCAATCGTCACATCCACCTCGTAATGGTCGCAAGGTTCGATGCGCATCCGGTGTCCGTGCTCGGAGATATACTCGACCGGCTCTTTAACCACATAGACTTGCTGCTCGGCATCCTGTTCGACCAAGCCCACACGCTGTATCTCCTTGACGAACAGACGCGCACTACCGTCCAGAATAGGCATCTCAGGCGCATCCACATCGATGATGCAGTTGTCCACGCCCAAGGCATACAGAGCACTGAGGGCATGCTCCACTGTGGAGATCTTCCATTTACCGCGCTCGAGCACCGTGCCGCGCTCCGTTCCCGACACATATTCCGCCAATGCCTGATGGCAAGGCTGCCCGGGCAAGTCCACACGACGCAGACGCACACCGGTGTTCTCCGGTGCCGGATGGAACGTAGCCGTCACGTGCAGACCAGTGTGCAAGCCTACCGAACTGAGCGTAAAACTATCTTTTAATGTATGCTGTTTCATTGTTGTCCACTTTGTTTGAATCGTACTACGGCGCGGCGCCAAACGGATGCATCGATAGCCGGTGACCCCATGTACGTGCCCGCCTTGCGGATGTTACCCGCGATACCGGACTGCGCGCCGAAGATACAGTTGTCAGCTATCTCGATGTGTCCCGCGGCACCGACCTGTCCGGTCAGAATACAGTGTTTGCCCACTTTCGTGCTGCCGGCTATACCCACCTGCGCGCAGAGGAACGTCGATTCACCTACCTCCACATTATGCGCGATTTGAACGAGATTATCTATCTTCACATTCTTGCGAACGATGGTGCTTCCCATCATCGCGCGGTCGATGGTCGTGTTGGCGCCTATCTCCACGTCGTCTTCGATGATGACATTGCCTATCTGCGGGATCTTCTGATTCACGCCCTGTGCGTCCGGTTCAAAACCAAAGCCGTCCGAACCGACGACTACACCGGCATGTAAGATACAATCCTTACCGATCACCGAGTGGGAATACACCTTGACTCCGGCGTACAGAATCGTGTTGTCACCTATCGTGACGTTGTCGCCGATAGTGACGTTCGGATAGATCTGCACACCCTTGCCCAGCCGCACGTTCTTGCCGACATACGCAAACGCGCCTACATACGCATCCCCGGGCACCGTCACACCTTCGCTGATGAAGGACGGCTGCTCAACACCCTGCTTGCGCGGGTTCATCGCCTTGGACACCAACTGCAGCAGCTGCCCCATCGAACCACGGGCGTTATCCACCAATATGACCGCACCACCGGCTTTGCCTTCTCCGTCCGGAAAAGTGATCTTGCCTTCTACGAGGCTGCGTGTGATGAGCACCACGCCCGCTTTGGTGGTAGCCAAGTACGGCAGGTATTTCTCATCGGTAACAAACGACAGATGGTTCGCCTGCGCTTGCTCGATGGGTGCAACGTCACTCACCTTGGCATTCGAATTGCCATATAACGCTCCACCTAACAAAGCAGCTATTTGCTGTGCACTGAATTCCATTACAATCTGTATTTGAAAATATATCGTTTGATCGGCTTTCTCGTCAGAGCAGCCAAGTCTAAAATCTCACTTGCTTCCGCAATGTCACGCACCGTACCGTCGGAGTATAAAATATCGATGGAATCGGCCTTTTC
>JAFPGA010000024.1 GCA_017423085.1 Paludibacteraceae bacterium
ACCGGTTTCTTGAAGTGCTCTTCTACCAGGTAGCGCTCGTGTTCGCTTGCCAGATCGTCGCCCCAAGCGCAGGGGAACTCGAACTTCTTGCCGTTCTTGATCGCTTCTTGGAGAATATTGATACCCTCGGTGTAGGGTAGGCGAACGAACTCGGTATCCACTACGGATTTCAGACGCTCAATCAGACCCTTGTCCACAAACTGGTTGAGGAACTCCAGATCGTCCATGCAGTGCTCGAGTGCCCAGCGGACGCAGAACTTGATGAAGTCCTCTTCGAGGTCCATCAGCTCGTCCTTCTGGATAAACGCCACTTCGGGTTCAATCATCCAGAACTCTGCCAGGTGACGCGGAGTGTTGCTGTTCTCGGCGCGGAAGGTCGGACCGAAGGTGTATATCTTACCCAGCGCCATCGCACCGAGTTCACCTTCGAGCTGTCCGCTGACTGTCAGCGCCGCCTGTTTGCCGAAGAAATCGTCCGAGTAGTCAATCTGACCGTTCTCGTCGTACTTGAGGTTATACAGGTTCTTGGTCGTCACTTGGAACATCTGTCCGGCACCTTCGCAGTCACTGGCTGTGATAAGCGGTGTGTGGAAATAGAAGTATCCGTGCTCGTGGAAATAAGTGTGAATCGCCATCGCCATGTTGTGACGAATACGGAACACGGCACCGAAGGTGTTCGTACGCGGACGCAGGTGTGCTACGGTGCGCAGGAACTCCATACTCAGTCCTTTTTTCTGCAGCGGGTATTTCTCTGGATCGGCAGTGCCGTACACCTCCAGATCGGTCAATTGTATCTCCACGGCTTGTCCCGCACCCTGGCTCTCTACCAGGATACCGGTCGCGGAGATACACGAACCGGTAGTAACGGGTTTGAGACGCTCCTCATCGAATTTCTCGAGGTCCACTACGATCTGGATGTTCTTGATGGTCGAACCGTCGTTGAGGGCGATGAACGATACGTTCTTGTTGCCTCGACGGCTGCGCACCCATCCGCGAACATTGATCTCTGCCCCGAAATCCGTACGCTTCAATGCGTCTATGATAACTGTTCTTTGCATATATTATTTATGATTTCAAATCTCAAATTTCAAATTTAAAATTGCGGTGCGATGTCCTCGCCCATACTGTTATAGACAGCACCGCTGGGGTTCATCTGCTGTCCAAAGGACACGGCCCCCATCGCGCTGTTCATGCTTGACTGGATCGAGACGCTCTCCGTGCCGTTGGTCGGCAGCGGGTCGAGTTCGTTCGGGTCGATGGCTTCGTCCTCGTTCTGGAACTTGGCGTACTTGCCGCGGAAACGGAGCCAGATGCTGTCGGTAGCACCGTTACGGTGCTTGGCGACGATGATCTGTGCCAAACCGCGCAGGTCTTTACCGGTCTTGTCGTCATTGTACAAGTGGTAGTACTCCGGACGGTGAATGAAACAAACCATGTCGGCATCCTGCTCAATGGCACCGGACTCACGCAAGTCGCTCAACTGCGGGGTCTTGCCTTCCACGCCCTGACGTGCTTCCACACCACGGTTTAGCTGCGAGAGGGCGATGATGGGGATGTCCAGCTCTTTGGCGAGTGCCTTGAGGCTTCGCGAGATGATGGATACCTCTTGTTCACGGCTGCCGAAGGACGAACCCTGTGCGTTCATCAACTGCAGGTAGTCGATGATGATCATGCGCACATGATGCTCGCGCACGAGCTTACGCGCTTTGGAGCGCAACTCAAAGATCGAGAGCGAAGGTGTGTCGTCCAAGTAGAGCGGCTTGCCCTTCATGACGTTGATCTTCGTGTTCAGACGACGGGTCTCTTCCTGACTCATCTTACCCGTTTTGATGCGGTCGCCTTCCAACTCGCACACGTTCATTATCAGACGGTTAACAAGCTGCACATTGCTCATCTCGAGCGAGAAAATAGCCACCGGTATATTGCGGTCCACGGCGATGTTCTTCGCCATCGAGAGCACGAAGGCGGTCTTACCCATCGCAGGGCGGGCGGCGATAATAATGAGGTCCGGTGTCTGCCAACCGGATGTGATCTTGTCCAGTGCCGTGAAGCCGGACGGGATACCCGAGATGGAACCGGTGTTCTTCGATGCTTTCTCCATGCGGGCGAAGGCTTCTTCTATCACCGGGTCGATTTGTGTCACATCACGTTTCTGGCTGCGTTGCGAGATCTCGAAGATGCCGGACTCGGCTTCTTGCATCAGTTCGTCCACATCCTGTGTCTCGTCGAAGCCCTTCTCTTCTATCTGTGCCGCGAGTGCGATGAGGTCGCGCGCGGTAGCTTTCTTGGAGATGATCTCCGCGTGGTAGCGCAGGTGAGCGGCGGAAGCGACGCGGCGGGTCAGGTCTGCCAGATAGACTGCACCGCCCGCTTTCTCCAGCGTGCCCATATTCCGCAGTTTCTCGCTGACCGTCATGATGTCGATCGGCAGATCTTTGGCAGCCAGCTCGCGGATGGCTTCATAGATGACGCGGTTCTGATCCTTATAGAACACCTCGGGACGCAGCAAATCCGCTACCATTCCGTAGGCTTCTTTCTCTATCATGAGCGCACCCAGCACCGAGTCTTCCAACTCTTGTGCCTGTGGGGGGAGTTTACCCATTTCGTTGGCACCGACCTTGATGATCGTGGTCTGAGGTGTGCGTTTGTTATTTCTGCTTGTTCCTGCCATACGCAGTCAGTAAATTGTGTGCAGCGATGAAACTGCTGATCTCGTTATTCAGTACTTGTCGTTCGGCTACTTCCAATTGGTGCTCCATCTGTTCGTTCTTGTAGAACCCGTCGAGCAGTGCCTGGTTGATGGTTTCGTACATCCAGTACTTGGCCTGTTCGGTGCGGTGTGCGTCAAAATAGCCGTTCGCTTTGGTGAAGGCGATGTAGTCTTCTATGTTCTGCCACACTTCCATCACGCCGCTGTGGTCGATGGACGAGCAGCAGATGGCGTCGGGTTGCCACCCGGACTCGGAGGGCGGGAAGAGTGCCAGTGCGTTCTTGAAGCTTATGCGCGCGACGCGTGCGCGTTCAATATTATTACCGTCACATTTGTTGATGGCGATACCGTCTGCCATCTCCATGATACCGCGTTTGATACCTTGCAGCTCATCGCCGGTACCGGTTACCTGCAGCAGCAGAAAATAGTCCACCATCGAGTGTGCGGCGGTCTCGGACTGTCCGACACCGACTGTCTCTAAGAGGATGGTGTCAAACCCGGCTGCTTCGCAGAGCACGATGGTCTCGCGTGTCTTGCGCGCCACACCGCCTAACGAACCGGCACTCGGGCTGGGGCGGATGAACGCGTTCGATTTGACGGACAGTTCGTTCATACGCGTCTTGTCGCCGAGGATAGAGCCTTTGCTTCGTTCGCTGGACGGGTCGATGGCGAGTACGGCGATATGTTTGCCGTGGTCGCACAACTCGCTGCCCAGCGCTTCGATGAAGGTCGATTTGCCGGCACCCGGAACACCGGTGATACCCACACGGATCGACTGACCCGCGTAGGGTAGGCAGAGCTCAATCACTTTCTGTGCCACCGCCTGGTCTGCCAGCAGATTACTCTCTACCAGCGTGACAGCCTGACTGAGTATCGTCATGTCGCCACGGCGAATACCCTCGAAGTATTCTTCGGGGGTAAGCACCGTCTTCTTGCGGCGGAACGTAGCGTACGGATTGACCGACGGCAGGTTCTCTACACCTGCATTGACGGTCAGTCCTTTGTACTCGGCACTATTTTCCGGATGCTCCATTCGTCAATTATTCTACGATGAAGTTGATTTTCACTTTCTTGATCGGGTTCATGTAGTCGTTGCAGATGATAACCACCTCGCGGCTGTACGAACCCGGCTCGAGACCTTTGGTGTTGATATCTACGTACACAGCACCTTTCTTGCCCGACTTAACCGGTTTCGGTGCTTTCGGGTTCAGATGTGCGTCGGTCGAATAAACACGGTGAATCTCCAGCGGATTAACGCCGGTGTTCTTAACCGAGAAAGCGAACTTGTATGCCTTACCGGCAGCAATCTTACCTGCGTTGAACTCTTCCGCGAGCTCGATGATCGGAGCTTGCTGTTTCTGCTCAACGGTCATGTTGCTGAAATCCTCCACGATGTTCGCTTTAATGGTCAGTTTGTAGGTGTCGGACAGCTCTTTCTTGCCATCTACTACTACATATGCGTTGACCTCAATCGGACCATACAGTTTGGTAGCCTTGGTGTCGAGTGCGAAGATGAACTTGCCGGTCTCGTTGGGTTTGATGTTCTCCAGCGTTACCTGCGAGATCATATAGCTCTCGAATACCGGATTGGTAGCCAGTTCCACTTTGTGCTCTGCTTGACCGAGGTTAGCGTACTCCAGTTCGCCGGTCTTGTTCTCACCTTTCTTGACGGTACCGAGGTCGAGCACGAGGGTCTTCATGTTGAGCTCACCTACAGCGATGGTGTATTTGTTCACCGGTTTGGCAGGTTTCGGGATAACCTCACCTTTGATAAACACTTTCGTGGTCGGTTCGGACGCATTGGAAGTGATGGTGACGGTCTTCTGGAAACGCCCCGGGCGACCGTTGGGGTTGTAGGTCACGGTGATGCTACCGGTCTGACCCGGCTCTACCGGCTCTTTGGTCCATGTCGGAGTGGTGCAACCGCAGCTGGCACGTACGTTGCTCAGCACGAGCGGAGCCATACCTTCGTTCTTAAACTCAAAGACAACGGACACACGACCGTCCTCTTCATGAATCTTACCAAAATCATGCTCGGTCTTCTCAAACGTGATGACCGGCTGTTGACCCATCATGGCTACTGCTACGAGTGCCATAAACAATGTACTAAAAATCTTTTTCATAACTTAATGATTTAACTTATTCTTCGTATTTCTTTTATGTCGTTAATTTTTCGAATCGCTTTGAACAATTGGTCCAACTCCGAGCGGTCATAGACGTACAGCTCCATTGTGCCGTGGAAAATGCCGTCGTCGCTGGAAATGTTGATGGACCGCATGTTGATGTGAAAATCCGTAGTGATGGCTTGCAGCACTTGGATGAACACGCCGAAACGGTCTATACCCTTCAGTTCAATGGTCTCAACGAACGACTGCACGCGGTGGGTGTTCCATGTCGCGGAGTAGATCCGTTTGCCGTAACTGGTCTTGAGCAGGTTCGCTTCCGGACAGTCGATCTTGTGGATGTGCATCTTGCCCTCTTCGTCCCGATAGCCCAGCACCTCATCGCCCGGTATCGGGTGGCAGCAGTTGCTTAGGAAATACTCCTTGCCCAGGTTCTCGTCCGTGAGCACGATGGCTTTCGGTCCTTTCTTCTTCTCTTTCACCTCTGACTTTTCGCCTTTCGCCTCTTTCGCCTCTAACTTTTCGCCTTTCGCCTCTTCCTCTTCTTTCTTGCCGAAGAACGGGATGTACGACCGCCAACCGCGTTTGGGATAGACGATGTCGTGCAGGTTATCCAGTCGTATCAGTCCTTGTCCGACTTGCAGATATAGCTCGCTGGGTTGCGTCAGTTCATAGTGCTTCAATAATCGTGCCAAAGCCATGTCGCGGTTGCCGGACAGGTCTTTGTCCATCATCATCGCATCTTCTACAAGCCGTTCGCCGTGCTTGATGTAGCGGCGTTCCTCGCGGTGGAAATACTGGTTCAGACCGTTGCGTGCTTTGGCGGTTGTCACCATCTTAAGCCACTCTTTCTCGGGATGCTGGCTGTTGGAGGTGAGTATCTCGACCTGGTCGCCGCCTTTGAGTTGGTAGGACAGCGGCACGAGCGAGTGGTTCACCTTGGCACCGATACAGTGCTCGCCCAGCTCCGAGTGGAGCATGAACGCAAAGTCCAGTGCGGTCGAGCCCATCGGCATGGTTTTGATCTCGCCTGTCGGTGTGAACACGAACACCTCTTGTGCGAACAGGTTCAGTTTGAACGTGCCCAGGAACTCCATCGCGTCCTTGTCGGGGTGCGCTAAGATCTCCTTGATGGCTTGTATCCATTTGTCGAGTTCCGAGTCATCCGCTTCGCCGGTCTTGTATTTCCAGTGTGCGGCATAACCGTGTTCGGCTATCTCGTGCATGCGGTCCGTGCGTATCTGTACCTCTATCCACTCGCCGTTATTGCCCATCACCGTCACGTGCAGCGCCTCGTAGCCGTTCGCTTTGGGTGTCGATATCCAGTCGCGGATACGCTCGGGGTGCGGGCGGTACATCTCCGTGATGGCGGAGTAGATCATCCAGCACTGGTCTTTCTCGCTCATTGACTCGTTGGGGGTGAAGATGATACGCACGGCCATCAGGTCGTACACATCTTCGAACGCGCACTGCTTGGCCATCATCTTCTTCCAAATCGAATAGACAGTCTTGATGCGCGCCTTGATCGTGAAGGTGTAACCCATACTCGTCAGCCGTTCGCGGATAGGCTGGGCAAACACTTCGAAACTCTCGAACTGCTTTTCCTTGATCGCTTCCAGCTTATCGTGTATCTCGTTCCAGGTGTCGGGATGCTCGTATTTGAAACTCAGGTCTTCCAGTTCCGTTTTGATGGGGAACAGACCGAGGCGGTGTGCCAGCGGCGCGTAGATATACTGCGTCTCTCCGGCTATCTTGTACTGCTTGTTCTTCGGCTGCGAACCGAGCGTGCGCATGTTGTGCAGACGGTCGGCTATCTTGATAAGCACCACGCGGATGTCGTCACTGATGGTCAGCAGCAGTTTGCGGAAGTTCTCTGCCTGTTCGCTGGCTTGGTCGCCGAACACGCCGCCGCTGATCTTGGTCAGACCGCTTACGATCTGCGCGATCTTGTCACCGAACAGACCCTGGATATCCTCCACCGTGTAATCGGTGTCCTCCACTACGTCATGCAGCAGTGCCGAACAGATACTCGTGCTGCCCAGACCGATCTCCCGTACGCAGATGCGCGCGACAGCAAGGGGGTGCATGATATAAGGTTCGCCACTCAAGCGACGAACACCGTAATGCGCCTTGTGTGCGAAGTTGAACGCATGCGTGATCAACTCCACTTTCTGGCGGTGGGGAGTGTGGGCGTAGTCGTCCAACAGCGCCTCAAACTCACGCTGGATCATCAACTCCTCTTCCTGTGTAAACTCGCTTTTTTGCATAACTTATAATTTAAACCGACGCACAATGAGCCAATTTGGCTGCAAAGGTACAACTTTTTTTTGACATACGCAAGGGTTTAATAAATTTTTATTAAAAAAACAGAAAAAAACAAGCGCCAGACGGACACTTGTTCCGAACTCTCAAATCGGCAACATATATAGTCAAATCAGACTAACGAGACAGAATCGAGAGAGAATCGAGTCGGAGGTATATCGGAGTCATTACCTAGTTATTACCTGGTCTTTACCTGGTCATTACCTATGCACTATCTAGTTGATACCTCTCCCGGTACTTTTACCGTTAGCAACTATGTCTCTCAAACGTGAAATAATGAGTATTTTTAGAATTTAAGATGAGCGTTGTAATATGTTGTATATGTGCCGTTTGCAAGTTTATGAATTTAGCATGGTCTAGGAGAACCAGGTTCCGCCCTCAACTCTACTTGCAAAATACTCTAATTTCGGTTGCAAAGAGGGGTGAAATGAGGGAAGAGGGATTTTCCTAAATGACTGCAAACCGGTTTATAACCGGAGCAGGATATTTCCTAAATCGAGTGCAAAGATACAACAAATTTTTGAAATCTCCAAATTTTTGGACACGGTTTTAGCAGAAAAGTATATTTTGGGGGCGTTTTTGGGCGGGAATAGACGACTAGACTACTAGACGAATAGTGGAACAGGGCTGTTAATGACGACAAAAATGTCGCCAAAATGCACGGAGAAACGCGGGATGGTATCCCGCAGAAATAGACGCTATAAGCCGGCATTGAATGCCGGGGAATGGACATACGAAAGCCGGATGACATCCGACACAATAGACGATGAGACCCGCCTAAGATGCTCGGATAATGGACAAAGGTTACATGTCACTAATGGTGCTTTCTATCATTGCAAAGTTGTACTTTTCCCGTAAAAAATGCCATTAAATCTTGCATATGTCGTAAAAAAGTTGTATCTTTGCAGCCGCAATGCGTATTATGACGATTATCTTTGATTTGGACGGAACGCTGCTCAACACGATTGATGACTTGGGCTACGCGTGCAACTATGCGTTGGAGCAGACAGGTTATCCAACGCATCCGATAGAGGCGTACCCTGCCAAAGTGGGGAACGGCATCAATAATCTGATTCGTCGCGCCCTGCCGGAGACGGAGCGGACGGAGGAAAACATCCAACGCGTGCGTACGCATTTCGTGCCGTATTACAATGCGCATAACTGCGACTACACCCGCCCGTATGACGGTATCCCGGAGCTGTTGACCGCGCTCAAAGCACAAGGGCACCGGCTGGCTGTTGCCAGCAACAAGTACCAGGCGGCGACGGAGAAGATAGTGGGGCATTTCTTCCCCGGCATGTTTGATGTCGTTCTCGGTGAACGGGATGGGGTGGAGCGCAAGCCGAACCCGCAGATCGTCTATGATATTTCAGACCGGCTTCGCCTGACAGAACACAGACCGGCTACGCCTGACAGAGTACAGACAGAAATCCTTTACATCGGTGACAGTCTGGTAGATCGGGAGACGGCAGCGAATGCCGGAGTGCCGTTTGTGGCATGCTCGTGGGGTTTTGTGCCGCGGCAGCAGCTGCTTGAAGCCGGCGTGACACGTATCGTGGATCAACCGAACGAAATACTGCAAATGATATGAACTATAATTCTTTCAAACACAAGGCGCGTAAGTTCCTGCGCGAACAACTGAACCTGACGGATTACATAGACGTACAAGCCGCCAGCACCAACATCCGCAACAACATCCCCTTCCGCGGACCGACCATCTACATCCTCTTTGTGGCGATTGTGATAGCCAGTGTGGGACTGAACGTCAACTCGATTCCGGTCATCATCGGTGCCATGCTCATCTCGCCGCTGATGAGCCCGATCATCGGCTTCGGTCTCGGTCTGGGAACGAACGATACGAGGTTGCTGATGGATGCGCTCAAGAACCTTGGTATCATGTTCGCAATCAGTCTGATAGCGTCCACGCTCTATTTCCTTGTAACCCCTCTGGAAACGGATAATCCGACCGAGTTGTTGGCACGTACCAATCCGTCTATCTACGACGTGATGATCGCTTTCTTCGGCGGCGTGGCGGGCATCTTGGAGCTGTCGCGCAAGGAGAAAGGAACGGTGCTGTCCGGTGTGGCGATAGCGACCGCGCTGATGCCGCCTTTGTGTACCGTGGGTTACGGCATCGCCAACCTCAACTGGCATTATGCCGGCGGTGCGTTGTACCTGTTCTTCATCAACTGTGTGTTCATCGCTTTGGCTACGTTCCTGGCGGTTAAGTTCCTCGGTTTCCCGATGGCAGCCGAGTTGCGCACCCGTTCGTGGAAACAGATCGTGAGTTACAGTCTGTTGCTACTCGTGGTGCTCGTGCCCAGTTTCATCAGTGCGTACAACATCGTCCGCGAGAACGATTTTGCCATCGAGGCGCGGCATTTTGTGAAAGAGAACCAGACCATCGGCGGCACGTATATCTACGATTACACGACCGACATGTCCTCCAGACCTTATACGATCACGCTCAACTTAGCCGGTGAAACGCTGGGCAAGGACGCGCGCGCCACGCTCTACACCAACGCCGAGAAGCACGGTATTCACCATGACCAGATCATCTTTAAAGAAGATGCGACCATCGAGGTACGCCGTCTCAACGAGACGGAGGTGATGCGCGACTGGCTGTCTTCGACCGAGGCACAACTCAAGCAGCGCGACGACTCGATTCGTTCGCTGCGTGCGCGGCTGGCTATCTATGAGGCGATGCGTCTGCCGTCGGCACAGATTACGGCTGAACTGCGCTCTCAATGGCCTGAGATAAAGGACGTTACCCTCGCTCGTTCGGATAACGGAATCGTTCTTGTGCTGTCCTCTACAACACCGCTCAAAGAAGAGGATACGAAGCGTATCCACAACTGGCTCTCTGTCCGCCTCGATACCGAGAATGTGGAAGTCATTGTGCGATAAATGTAGTAACTTCGGCCCGCAAAGACTACTTTTTTGCTGAAAAATTTGCATATATGCAAAAAAAAACGTACCTTTGCGGCAAATTTTAATTTGGCTTATTATGCGGAAATGGATATACATACTGTTGGCGCTTATCGTGGCACTGCCGCTGATGGCTGATCCGGCATACACGGTGGTGCTGGATGCCGGACACGGCGGTAAGGATCCGGGAGCTGTCGGCAAAGTGTCGAAAGAGAAAGACCTCAACCTGAGACTGGTGCTCAAGATCGGTCAGTTGCTCAAAGAGCAATATCCCGATGTGAAGGTCGTTTATACCCGTTCCACCGATGTGTTTATCCCTTTGCAAACCCGCGCCGACATCGCCAACAAAGCGAATGCCGACCTGTTCATCTCTATTCATACCAATTCGGCGGAGTCTAAGACTCCCTGCGGCGTGGAGACGTTCATTCTCGGAACGGAGAAGATGGAAGCGAACCTCGGTGTGGCGATGCGTGAGAACGCCGTGATGAAACTGGAGGCGGACTACAAAACGACTTACCAGGGCTTTGACCCGAATTCGATTGACTCGTATATCATGTTCGAGTTGATGCAGAACAGCTACATGGATCAGTCGCTGCAGTTCGCTACGCAGGTGCAGAACCGCTTCGTCGGGCACCTCAACCGTGAGGACCGCGGCGTGCGTCAGGCGGCATTCTGGGTACTGCTCAAGACCGCTTGTCCGTCGATATTGTTTGAGATGGGATTCATCTCGAACCCCGAGGAAGAGGCGTTCCTCAACAAAGAGTCGTCCATCACCAAGATGGCACAGGCGATCGTCAATGCGTTCGGCGCCTACACTCATCGTCAAGCGGTTCGCCAAGCGGAGTTAGACACCCTGCCGGCACCCGCACCTGCATCCTCCCCCGCACCTGCACCGGCACCCGCACCCGCTCCTGCACCGCTTCCGGAACCTACGCCGGCTCCCGCGCAAGAGTCCGCACCTGTACAGGCGGAGACCCCGGCGTCCGCACCGGTGACCTACTACGCGATCCAGATCTGTGCCTCCAAAGTGCCGCTGAATTCCAATGATCCGAAACTCAAGGGCACGCCCTGTGAATATATCCAAGTGGGCGAGTGGTACAAGTACTACACCGCTGCCGATACCGACCGCAGCAAGGTGGCACAGAAACTGCCGGAACTGAAAAAACTCTTCCCCGATTGCTGGATTATAAAAGTTGAAAAATGATGAAATATAAACGCGAAATAAAAATCGGAGTACTGGCGGCACTGAGTTTCTTCCTGCTCTTCTTCGGATTCAATTTCCTGAAGGGAGTGAATATCTTCTCGCCGACCAATGCGTACCACGGCAGATATGCTCACTTGCACGGCCTGGAAGAACAGGCAGCCGTGTATATCCGCGGGCATAAAGTGGGACATGTCAATGCGATAGCGTACGATTTTGCCCAAGACAGTGCTTTCTCGGTCGAGATAGCGATCAACAAGGACATTGTGCTGCCGCAAGGTACGCGGATGGCGCTGGTGGCAGACGGTCTGCTGGGCGGCATGGCGGTGGAACTGCAGTTGCCGGAACAACCGTCAGCTAGGTCAGACCTGCATCAGCTATCAGTTGTCGAACACGGCTCCTATCTGCCGACAACGTATGTGCCCGGTTTGGTGGAGTCGCTGCAGGGCGAGTTGTTGGCACATGTGGATCAGGCTGTGCAGGATGTGGATTCGCTGGTGGCTCAACTGCAGGGACAGATGGATGGTGATCACCTCAAGTCCGCGTTGGCGAACGTGGATCGCGTCTCGTCGGATCTCACGTCGGTGTCCTCTGAACTCAAGCACCTGATGGCCTACCAAGTGCCCGGTATCGTGAACAATGCCGACACGGCTGTAGCGAACCTCAACATTGTGGTAGCAGACCTCAAACAGGCGAATCTGCCCGCTACGGTGGCACGTGTGGACACGGCGGTAGAAGGCGTGAACGCCCTCATCTCCGATGTGCGCTCGACCGAAGGAACCATCGGACAACTGCTCTACAACAAGAACCTCTACCAACACATCGATGCAACCGTCCTTTCTGCCGATTCACTGCTCACGGACATCAAGGCAAACCCCAAACGCTACGTGACCATTACGGTGTTCGGAAAAAAGGAAAAATAAATGTTGAATTCAGCGTTTAACAAATTGTTTTACTGTTTGTAGATTTTCTAAATTGCAATAATTTTTAACAATGCGTAACATGCCGAAAATAAGCGTGTTACGCATTTTGTTAACAAAAAATTTATGTACCTATTGCGTAATTAAAAGGTCCTAAAAATCAGTGAGTTATAGACCTTAAAAAACGATAAAAAACTGATTTTCTTGCTTTTGAATGTAACTACCTAAAAATGCGTTAGTTAGGTTTATGTACATTTTTGTGCGTTTTTGCTAAATTTGCGTATGTCAAAAAAAAGCAGTACCTTTGCACTCGCTTTTGAAAAATTTCGGGTTCTGCAGCCCGGAGTTTTTTAACGCTCCAAACGAAAAAGAGGCAACACCTTATATATAATATATAATGCAAACGCTACAACAACAATGGGCTCAGTGCCAGACCATTTTGGCTGACAACCTGACGAGCAGTGCGTACCAGACCTGGTTCGCTCCTATTGTGCCGTTGCAGTTTGCAGACGGGGTGTTGGTGCTGCAGGTTAAATCGCAGTTCGTGGCGGAGTATATAGAGGAGAACTATCTGCCTTTGCTCTCCGCTGCCATCTTCCGTGTGTTCGGTCAAGGCACGCGTCTGGAGTACCGTGTGCTGATTGATTCCACTTCGGGAGCCGGCACGCGTCTTCCGTCCAACGGTGCGCCTATGCAAGCACCGATAATGGGTTCACAGCGCGTGACACCGAATTTTGATACGCAGCTCAATGCGCTCTATACCTTCGATTCGTTCGTTGCGGGCGAGCCGAACAAGCTGGCGCGTACGGCAGGTATGGCTATTGCCAAGCAGCCGGGCTCGACCGCGTTCAACCCGCTGTTCATCTACGGCGGCAGCGGAGTAGGTAAGACCCACCTCGCCAACGCGATCGGAAACCAGGTACGTGCGCTCAACCCGCAGATGCGTGTGCTCTACGTCAGTGCGAACACGTTCAAACTGCAGTACCAGGACGCAACGAAGAACAATCATGTGCCGGATTTCCTCAACTTCTACCAGACGATAGACGTGCTCATTGTGGATGATATTCAGTACTTTGCAGGACTGAAGGGCACGCAGGATACGTTCTTCCACATCTTCAACTATCTGCAGCAGAGCCGTAAGCAGCTGATTCTCACGTCAGATCGTCCGCCGATTGAGCTCAAGGATATCGAGGAGCGTCTGCTCACCCGTTTCAAATGGGGTCTGGCAGCCGAGGTGAAACGTCCGGACTATGAGTTGCGTCGTAACATATTGTTGTCCAAGATGCGCCGTGACGGAATCGTGCTCAGCGATGAGGTGGTCACTTTCATTGCGCAGAACGTCCGCGACTCGGTGCGTGATCTCGAAGGTGTGCTGGCTTCGCTCTTGGCGCACTCCACGCTGACAGACAGTGATATAGACCTGGCGTTAGCAGAGCAAGTGGTGAGTCATATCGTGGCACTCCAGCCGCATCAGACCACTATCGGTGACATCATCAGTGCGGTGGCGCAGCACTATAACCTGCCGGAGAAAGCGCTGCTGTCGCAGAACCGCGCGCGGGAGATAGCCAATGCGCGTCACGTGGCACTCTATCTGAGCAAGGAACTGACCGACTGCTCGCTGACCGAGATCGGTTTCAAGATGGGCAAACGTACGCACGCGACTGTGCTGCACTCCATCGGACTCATCAAGTCGCAAATGGAGTTCGACCCTGTGCTTCGGCAGCACCTTGCACAAATCGAATCGGCTATACAAGCATAAAAAAAACGGCACTGTATTTCAAGTGCCGATTTTTTTACTTTGTACATTGTACATAGTCCCTTTGTACATTACATCATTCCACCCATACCGCCTGCGGGCATTGCGGGTGCGGGGTGTTCCTCGGGATGGTCCACGATGACACATTCGGTGGTAAGGAACATACCGGCTACCGAAGCGGCGTTCTCCAGTGCCACGCGGGCTACCTTGGCAGGGTCAATGACACCGGCTTCGAACAGGTTCTGGTACTCGTCCGTGCGGGCATTATAGCCGAAGTCCGCCTTGCCGCAACGCACTTTGTCCACTACTACGGCACCTTCTTTGCCGGCGTTCGCCACGATCTGACGCAGCGGCTCTTCAATCGCACGGCGTACGATCTCGATACCTGTCTGCTCGTCCTCGTTGTCGCCCTTCAGACCTTCGAGTGCAGCCTGTGCGCGGATGTACATCACACCGCCGCCGGGTACCACACCCTCTTCGATAGCGGCACGCGTAGCACTCAGTGCATCGTCCACGCGGTCTTTCTTCTCTTTCATCTCCACCTCGGAAGCTGCACCTACATTCAACTGTGCCACTCCGCCGGCGAGTTTAGCCAGACGCTCCTGCAGTTTCTCTTTGTCGTAGGTCGATTTGGTAGCAGTGATCTGCGCCTTGATCTGTCCTACGCGTGCAGCGATCGCCTCTTTGTTGCCGGCACCGTTGACGATGGTTGTGTTGTCCTTGCTGACGGTGATGGTCTCTGCCGTACCGAGCATGTCAATCGTTGCTTGGTCGAGCTTGATACCTTTCTCCTCACTGATGACGGTACCGCCGGTGAGGATAGCAATGTCCTCGAGCATCTCTTTGCGTCGGTCGCCGAAGCCCGGAGCTTTGACGGCGCAGATCTTGAGTTGCGCACGCAGACGGTTCACTACCAGGGCTGTCAGTGCCTCGCTGTCCACGTCTTCGGCAATGATGAGCAACGGACGTCCGCTCTGTACAGCCGGTTCAAGAACAGGCAGCAGCTCTTTGAGGTTCGAGATTTTCTTGTCGTAGATGAGGATATACGGTTTGTCCATCTCCACCAGCATGGTCTCGGTGTTGGTAACGAAGTACGGGCTGATATATCCGCGGTCGAACTGCATACCTTGTACCACGTCGATGGTTGTGTCCATACCTTTGGCTTCGCCAATGGTGATGACACCGTCTTTGCTGACCTTGCGCATCGCGTCCGCAATCAGTTTACCGATCTCGGCATCGTTATTCGCCGAAACGGTCGCTACCTGCTCAATCTTATCGAAATCGTTGCCTACGACAACGGCGTTCTTCTTGATCTCGTCTACGACAGCAGCCACAGCCTTGTCAATACCGCGTTTGAGATCCAGCGGGTTAGCACCTGCCGTCACGTTCTTCAGACCCACACCTACAATAGCCTGTGCGAGCACGGTAGCGGTCGTTGTACCGTCACCTGCCTGATCGCCGGTCTTGGAAGCAACTTCCTTTACGAGTTGTGCACCGAGGTTCTCGGCTGCATCTTTGAGTTCAATCTCTTTGGCTACCGTCACACCGTCTTTGGTGATGTGCGGAGCACCGTATTTCTTGTCAATAATGACGTTGCGACCTTTCGGACCCAGCGTTACTTTTACTGCGTCTGCCAATTGGTCCACACCACGCTTCAGCGCCTCCCGTGCCTCTACGTTATACGTAATATCTTTAGACATAATTAAAAATTAAAAATTCAAAATTCAAAAT
>JAFPGA010000212.1 GCA_017423085.1 Paludibacteraceae bacterium
AAGTCATCATCATTATACTCGTTTGCATTCCAGCACTCTGGACAGATACCGGTGGCTAGGAAGTCCTCAGCCCACGGATTAGAGTTAGGGAAAGTTGTTTGGTACACTCGCCCGCATTGTGGACACTTCTTTCTGATTATCATTCCACTCATTACCACACCTCCCCTGCCGCTTTCGCGAGTTCCTTGCACTTGTACTTCACTTTGGATGCGAACCGCGAGCAGTGCATAGTGTGAAGTCCGGTGGCGAGCCGTCCGCAGTAGCAGACCATAGGAGTCTCCGCGTCGCAAAGCTCCACGCCCCTCGCGTAATACTTGTTCAGGAGTTCAGTCGGAAATTCTTTAGCCATTCTCAGCCTCCAAGAGTTTAATAGCGTTCTTATGTGCCTTGTACATCGCAAGATAGAAGCTTGCGAGTTCACGGCGAGTGCATTTACGTTCTGCATATCGCCAATGCGAGTTCTTCGCACTGACGAAAGTTCCGTTAATGACTCCAGCCAAATCGGCATGTGCAAACAAGTCAGATCTATTGTTCTGATAAAACTTGACTTCACTGTTATGTACTGCGACGTTGGTGATATTCAGTAGTCTATCCACGAAGCTGTCGAGGCTTATATGCGGTTCGCCATCTATCAACAGATAGCGCATCGGACTTCCCTTGGAGTCATAGCATCCGATGGACGTTCCTTCGCACGTGAAGTGCACTTTCTTTTCAAGTGTTTTCATATATTGTTTCCTTTCGGGTGTTGAGTAATGCCCGTCGAAGTACCACCGTTTCGATGATACTCCAGATGGATACTACATTCCGCGTTCGTCGGACAGCGAGATATTGTCCGACCACATGTAATTTATGTTGTCTATGTTATAGCCGAGTGTTTTCAGCTCCATCTCGATGCGCTCGTCGTTGCAGTCGTAGATTGGGACTTGGCAGCTTACGAGCCGCACGCTCTGGCTCTGGTAGTCGAGTATGGCTATGTCGATAATCTTGTCGAGTCGTCTCTGTGTCATTTCACTATTCCTTTATATAGTTTTCCACTTCTTGGATGGCGTCGCAAGCTATAATCGGTCCCGGAAGTAGTAACGAAGTCAGTGTTCCCTGCATGGCGGCGGAGTCCATGTTGATACAGCATCCGTTCTTTTCGAGGAACTCGACCACGAACTCCGCCATTTGCGAGGCCATGGCGAACGCACGTTTCACCTTGCGGTCGGGGATATTTTTGGGGAAGCGCTTGTCGAACAGAGTGTCAAGATCGCGAAAGCGCTCCATCGTAACTACGATTTCTTTGTACATAAGGACACGTTGCTCGTCGTCGAGCGGTTCGTTCACATTGAAGCTTTTCGACACTGTTCTGAGTCCGCTCTTGTGTTTCTCGTTTTCATTATTGTTATTCATTGGAGTTCTCCTTATATCTTGTAATTCTCCGCTTCCTCGCGTGTCCTGAAAAAGTGGAATCCGCTCGCACATTCCACGTTGTACATGAGGTTGAAATCCTCGATTTCGATGTCCTGAAACAGACGGTACTCGAAGTCATAGTTGTATGAACTGTGCAATACTTCGTTCTGTCCGCCCATGTCGATGATGCGTGCCTTGTTCGCACGGCACTTGCTGTCGTTGATGCAGAACACGATTGCTCCTGCCGGAATAGTAGCGGTGATTACCACGCCTTCGCGTGTTTTCTTGTAACCGGTAATCGGCTCTTTGAGTATTTGTCCGAGACGGAACTTTTCTTTTTCATCGATGTTTGCGCCTCCGAGGTTTGCTCCTTTGAGATTGGCGCCTTCGAGGTTTGCGACTTTGAGGTTTGCGTATTTGAGGTTTGCGTCTTCGAGGCTTGCGCCTTCGAGATTGGCGCCTTTGAGGTTTGCACCATAGAGGTTTGCGCCTTTGAGATTGGCGCCTTCGAGGTTTGCGACTTCGAGGTTTGCGTATTTGAAATTTGCGCCTTCGAGTCTTGCGCCTTCGAGATTTGCGTATTTGAGGCTTGCGACTTCGAGATTGGCGTATTTGAGATTTGCGTATTTGAGATTTGCGCGCATAACCTCCCATCCGTCGCAGTCCTCTTTTATCCAATGCTGATGATTTTCAATAATCTTCTTGAGTCCTATGTCGGTGTATTGCATATAGGTTTCTCCTATTGTTGAGTTTATGTTATGTTATTCAGGTAATCTCTGTCACTACTCCGTTGGAGCGAACCGCAGATAGAGACTACTTGTTGATGTTGAAGATTGTCCTGTACGCCCATTCCGCACTCCGGCAGGCGTCCGCGAAGTCGCTCGACTTGATGTCATGGATTCTGGACTTCCAGCTTGCGATATACGCAGCCGAGTTCTTTACCGTGGGAGTCATCCCGAGATGACCGAGGCAAAGGCATGCACAGAGTTCCGCAACGAGTTCCTCTTTCGCGTACTCGTACGTTCGGTCGCAGAATATCTTTGTACTGTGTCCGAGTTCGTGGAAAACGACTCCCCAGAACTCCTCGCGGCTTTCGAAGTCGTTTTCGGAAGGCACGACGATATACCTGTGTGACGGCGAGTAGTGCGCGGAGTCGCCGCCCCAGCGTACACCAAGGTTTGCACGGGCCGCATACTCCTCGAGCACGGGCTTCGCGTTGCAGTCGGCAGGCGGCGGAGCGCTCCAGATGTGCGCGTACTTCGGTTCGAGCGTGGTATCCGAGATGTGGAATACAGTGAACGCACGGAGTACATACACGGATTCCTCCTCGCCGTCGTCCTGTTCTTTCAGGTACGTCTTCGAGAAGTACACGCGATGTCCCTTCGAACCTTTCTTGACTCGACCGCCTTCCGCATTTATCTGGTGCATTGTTGCGTACTCCCCGGCGCATCCGAGGAGCATGCGGTTACGGAGTCCCGTGTACGGAGTACCCTTGTAGTGGTTGATAATCATCGAAGGTCTCGCGACCCAAGGCTTGTGCCACGGGACGACTCCTTCTTCGAGTTGCTTGGTGATGGCATTGAATATTTCGTCTGTCGCACTCATCGTATGCCTCCGTAGTATTGTGCAAGTTCCTTGTACTTCTTGCAATGTTTTGCATGACGGTTCTGTCGCCGTATGCACGCCTCGAAGTCCGCTTGAGTCGGTGCGAGCATGCTCGCGTAC
Organism: Paludibacteraceae bacterium; assembly: GCA_017423085.1. GTDB lineage: Bacteria > Bacteroidota > Bacteroidia > Bacteroidales > Paludibacteraceae > Colicola. Next base: position 3,118 of record JAFPGA010000212.1, read on the forward strand.
ATCATGCACTGGGCCAGGCTAAGGCACTTCGCCGCACGCTCCTTGCAGTGTTCGTATTTCGATATGCTTCTCATATCGCCTCCATGATTATTATAAATATGCTTACGAGCATGCCGAGCACTCCGTGGCATACCGCGTTTATGAAGTTGTCACGCCTGAGCATCTTTTCCCGATACTCCAGCATGGCGGAGTCTATTTCTGCGAAGTTCATTCAATACTTCCTTTGCGCGTCTGCGCGAATAGTTCAAGTTCTGTTTCTTTAGGCTCCAGCGAATCGAGTCCACTGTAGCCACCCTTATGTGTTCGTTGAGTATATCGTTGGCGACTTCCTGAGCGTCAGGACTGAGTGCCTTCATGAAGGACTCCTCGTCAAAGTCGTGACGTGCTGGCAGGACTTCTTCAAGTCCATCGATGGCTACTTCTTCGGCGACTCTACGCTCATATACAAAGAAGCACCCCGCTTTCATCAAGTAGGATGCTTGCTGAGGTATCGGTCGAGTAGTGTCAAGGTTCAGGTATGCCTGAGCCACTGCACTCCACGCCGAGTCTTCGTCGCATAGCCGCTTCGCCATTATACTCCGTACGATAGCCTTGAAGTTGAGCATACTTCCTATGCCAACCCTACAAGCGCTTCGCACTGTGCTTCGAACGGTACTTCGAGTACTGGTACTTCGGAAGTCGGCACCATTACAGTTCGGAATACTTGCTTCCCGAACTTGAAGCCGCCAAGCGCTTCCGGTACTCGAAGTGCTTCGTGCTTCGCATACAGGCGTACTTCGCTTTTGTCTTGTAGCTGTAGCGTGAACTTGTTGACAGCTACTCCGTTACACACGATTGTAGCCGTCACCTCCGCGTGGAGTTCGAGGTCTTGTGTTCTTGCTACGAGCACGCCGTAAGACGTGACCGCATACGAGTTGTCGCCCGAGTCGGAGAAGT
>JAFPGA010000025.1 GCA_017423085.1 Paludibacteraceae bacterium
GAGAATTCTATTTGTAGTAAATAGCTATTTCAGTCAAGGAAACGGTCTTGACGAGTCTGCCAGACGTACCGTACAAGCGCTCCGTGACGCAGGGCAGGAAGTGCGGGTGTTATCCGGAGAGAACTTTGAAGATCCGAACGGACCGCAGCCGGAGTACCGAATGAAGAAGTTCCATTTCCCGTTGATGCAACCGATGTTAGACTCCTTCGGTTACGCGTACGCGGATTGGCACGGTCCGGTAGTGGAAGAAGCGGTGCGTTGGGCAGATGTGATTCATATAGAAGAGACCTTCTTCTTGCACCACGCTGCCATGAACTGGGCGCGCAAACTCGGCAAACCTATCGTAGGCACATACCACGTGCACCCGGAGAATATAGTGTATAACTGTCTTGGACGCAGAGCCGGTTTTCTGACTTGTCAGATCCTTTATCGTTACTGGTGCCGCGTGTTCTACGACTACTATGCGTACCTCCAGTGTCCGACAGATAATGTGCGGGAGCGTCTGGTGCGTCATCATGTAAAGGCGCATTGTTTCACCCTTTCCAACGGAGTTATTCCGGATAGATGTATTCGTCCTGTGACACCCCCTGCTGACTACTTGGACGAGAACCGTCCGCTGGACCTGATCTACATTGGTCGTACAGCGGTAGAGAAAGACCAGCCTACCCTTTATAAAGCGATTCGCCTCAGCAAGTACGCCAAGCGTATCCGTCTGCACATAGCCGGGCGCGGACCGAAACTGGACGAATATACCAAGATGGCGAATAAACTGTATGAAGACGGAGTACTCACCTACCCGCCCGTAGTGGGTTTCTATGACCGTGATCAGTTGCGTCACTTGGCAGCCAACGCGGACTTGGCGGTGCACTGTGCCTATGTCGAAGTGGAAGGAATGAGCATCACCGAAGCGCTGCAGCAAGCGGTAGTACCGGTGATTGCGACAGCACGTTATTCCGGCACTGCTACCTATGCCTTGGATGACCGTAGTCGTTTCCCGGAAGGAGATGCCAAAGCACTGGCTGAGAAGATAGACTATTGGTTTGACCATCCGCAAGAACGATGGGAGATGGGCTTCCGATATGCCGAGTCGATGAAACAATATGAGATTGCCAACTGTGCGCAAGCACTGATACAAGTATATCAAAATGCAATTGACGAAAAGAATGGTGAAACGCATCCTGCTCATCATCCTGTGCTTTCTTCCATTAAGCGCAAGACCCTCGGACGCATCCATAAGCACACCGCATAACATCCTCCACAGTTGGTGGTTTAGCCACTCGGAAGACATATTCCGCCGTGTAGATATCTATCTACCGGCGGCTTATGATACTTGCTCTCAACTGCTGCCTGTCGTATATCTGATTCACGGCATCAACGGCTATGAGGGTTCGTGGCAAGATATGGGCAGTGCAGTCGATACGCTGGAGTCGCTCATCGCGGCAGGGCGTTGTAAGCCCATGATTCTTGTGATGCCGGATTGTAATAAATGGCCGTTTGAGGAGCGTCCTGTGGATCACGGAAACCTATGGAAATGTGTGTTTCACTACGGTCGTTTGAGTCATGAGCACGAGATAGAATATGCCATCAGCGACTTGATGAACAGCATCGATTCGCTGTATCATCCTTCTTACTGTGCCATCGCAGGGCTCAGTGACGGGGCGCGCATGGCAGCCAATGTAGCGAATGTGAGGCAGCAGACCGTGCAAGCCGTCGGACTGTTCTCGCCTGTGCTGCACAAAGACCAGTTGCCGGAGAATCCTATGCAGTGCTACTCTGTGTATGTAGGGAAACAGGATTTCTTTTACACCAACGGCGCGCGTTTTCATAAACGGATGGAGCATGCCGGCTATCCCCATCAGTTCATCGTATGGGAAGGCGGGCATAACTGGCACATGTGGAGACGGTGTCTGGCAGATTTTCTGGAGCAGTTATAGGTGCAGCGTCATCACAATCGGCAGGTGGTCCGAGAAACCCTTCAGGTACCGATAGCCGCTATAGGTTCGTTTAGGTTTGAGCCCCAAGTACGTCTCGTCGGGTTCTTGAATCCACTTGGCATCGTAGATCGTCACTTCCGAGAGGCTGTCCAATGCGGGCGAGCTATAGAACTGGTCGAGGCATGTCCAGCGTCCCTGGTACTTATGTGTGCCTTCACCGCGTTGTGCAAACAGCATCATTCGGTTCTGCAGCCCGTTCATGTCCTCTCTGGGCGCGCTGTTCATGTCTCCCATGACGATGATCCGCGC
>JAFPGA010000213.1 GCA_017423085.1 Paludibacteraceae bacterium
ATTTTTAATCTGTAATTTTTAATTTTTAATTTCTATCGTGAAACCAATAATCGCAATAACCACCGGTGACACCAACGGAGTAGGATATGAGGTGCTGTTCAAAGCCCTCTTGGAGTCGCATATGTTTGAACTCATCCGTCCGGTCGTGTACGGTAACGCCGCGGTGGCAAAACATCACTTGCAGACCTTGGACGATGACCGACGCAATGTGACATGGAATATCATCGACACGCCGGAACAGGCGAAAGATAGCCGTATGAATTTGATTGTCAGTTATCCGGATGATGTGCCGGTGCAGTTCGGTACGGCGACGGAGGCGGCTAACAAAGCAGCTAAAGCATCTTTGGACCGTGCGTGCCGTGATCTGAAAGCCGGTCATGTACAGGCGCTCGTTACCGCGCCGCTGAACAAAGAGGCGCTCAACGGTGGACACACCGAGTACCTGGCTGCGCAGTTTGGCGGCAGCGAACTGATGATGCTCTGTTCCGGCAACTTGCGCGTAGCGCTGGTGTGCAATCATGTTGCGCTCGCGGACATCCCTGCGCAGATTACTGAGGAGCGTATCCTTGCCAAACTGACGCTGCTCAATAACTCCCTCAAGCGGGATTTCGGACTCGAGAAACCGCGTATCGCGGTCTTGGCGCTGAACCCGCACGCGGGAGATGCCGGCTTGTTGGGCAAGGAAGAGCAAGAGATCATCGCGCCCGCTATTGCCAAAGCCAAAGCCAACGCCATTTGGGCATTCGGTCCGTACGCGGCAGACGGGTTCTTCGGCTCGGGTCATTTCACCCATTTTGATGCCGTACTTGCCATGTACCATGACCAAGGGCTTATTCCGTTTAAGACACTGGATATGAGCGGTGTGAACTACACGGCGGGATTGCCCGTGGTGCGCACTTCGCCCGACCACGGCACGGGGTACGACATAGCCGGTAAGAACCAGGCGGACGAATCGTCCATGCGTCATGCGATCTTTATGGCACTGGATATTCTGCGTCAGCGTGCCGAGTACGATGAACTGACAGCCAATCCGTTGCCGTTCATTGAGCGACCGGATACCGAAGGCAAGCCGCGCCGCGAATTTATCGATTTTAAGACAACTAAATATAATGAGAACCAGTAAAGAAATTCGTCAATCCTTTTTGGATTTTATGGCATCGAAGGGACATCAGGTAGTACCCTCCGCGCCGATGGTCATCAAAGATGACCCCACACTCATGTTCACCAATGCCGGTATGAACCCGTGGAAGGGTATCATCCTCGGCAACGACCCGATCAAGTATCCGCGTGTTGCGGACAGCCAGAAGTGCTTGCGCGTGAGCGGTAAGCATAATGACCTCGAAGAGGTAGGACACGACACCTACCACCACACCATGTTCGAGATGCTCGGTAACTGGTCCTTCGGCGATTATTTCAAGAAAGAAGCAATCGACTTCGCATGGGAATATATCGTCGATGTGCTCAAGATTGATCCGGCTAATTTGTATGCGACCGTCTTTGAGGGTTCGCCCGAAGAGGGTCTCAGTCGTGACGATGAAGCGGCTTCTATCTGGGCGAAACACCTGCCTGCAGACCATATTCTGAACGGTAATAAACACGATAACTTCTGGGA
>JAFPGA010000214.1 GCA_017423085.1 Paludibacteraceae bacterium
ACCATCTCAAACAACTTCAAACGATCTTCAAACCATTTCAAACCTTCGGAACCGTTGTTCCGAAGCCATGGACGACGATCTCAACACACCGTTCGTCATCGCTGCGCTCTTCGACTCCGTGCGCGCGATTAATACGGTGTGGGACGGAAAGGGCACTATCTCTGAAGCGGACCTCAACGAACTGCGTGACGTGTGGAAGACCTACGCCATCGACATCCTCGGCCTGCGTCTCGAAGAAGAAGGCTCTTCCCTTCAGGGAGGAGACGGAGGTAGGCTGAAAGCTTTCAACGGCGCCATCGACCTGCTCCTCGGTATCCGCTTGCAAGCTAAGCAGAACAAAGACTGGGCCACTTCCGATAAGATTCGTAACGAACTCACCGCCCTCGGCTTCCAAATCAAAGACACCAAAGACGGTTTCGAGTGGTCGATCTAATGAAACGACTGTTAGACGACTATATTTTCGATGACCAATTGCGCTACGAAGCGCATACACTCATCTACCGCCCCTTCGATGCGAACGAGATTCAACTCACAGGCATCATGGGGGCGGCTGTGCTGTGTGCCCTGTTGGCTGATACCGATGAAGGAGACGAGCGGGCTATTATGCTGGACGACGAAGAGCAACGTAATACTTTCTTTATTCGCTATGAACGGGAGGTTAGACGTGACAACGGAGGACTCTTCTCAACCGAAGTGAATGCTCTCAGTCAAGCCTATATTGAAATCGCCAACACGGAGGTGCTAATGCATATTTGTCGCAATGACCGACTCTATGACCTCGCGATCGGACTGGTTATGGACTACATGCATCGTCTGGTTCGCGAACAGGTGTACGATCATATCTACGAATCCGTTGAGTGGCGCATGCCCTTTGCACGATGGCTCTTTGATGCGGCATTCGATGAGACACGTCGTCAGTACCTTCTGTCTTTCAACTGGTTGGATGTCGCAGCTGTCTATACCTTATCAGAGCAACTGTCCAAAGCCCCATCACCCCTTCCGCCTACGTTCTATTTTCAAGGAGAGGATGCGGAACAACTCATGGAGAAGTATTTCTATTGGTTGTGGCAACAGGTGCAAGCACAGACAGCAATGATGCCGGATGCTAAAGTGCAGCTGGCGGAACTTAAACCTGACTTATTGGAGGGGGAAACGAACTGGGATTTTCTTCAAACGGAACTCAAACAACTGGAACCTGAAGATCTTAACCTCTTCCGCAAATGGATGAACCAGTGGACGGAATTCATCACCCGCAAACTGGAGACACCGGAAAAAGAGGCTTTCCCGAAACCGGTCAAAACTCCAAAGTTCAAACAAGAACTCTTCGCGGATACTGTCCTTCCTTGTCCGTCGGAGAATAACTATGTGGAGGTCTGCGATTATATAGCAGAGCGTTGCCGCTACGATCACCCCTTCGCTGCTTATTATCATTCCCGTACGCGTGTGCAACTCTGCGAACAACTCACCGCTATTTTTGGCTGGTATGTGGATCCAAACCATCTCGGCAAGCGAATCAACAGCCACAAAAGAACGAAAAATCGGTAATACGTTTGTATATATCAAAATATTTTCGTACCTTTGCACCCGATTTTATATAACCCCATCATGGCACTGCCGATTAACATAGAGACTTTGCTGCATAAGCAGCGCATCGAAAGCAACCGCATCGAGTTTAAGAAAGGCTGGAATCCGGCAAGCATATACCGTACCATCTGCGCCTTTGCTACCGACTTTGATAATATTGGTGGCGGTTATATCTTGGTGGGTGTAGAAGAAGAAAATGGCATTGCAAAACGACCTGTAACCGGCATCCCTACTGACCAGTTGGATAAGATTCAGCGTGAGATAGTAGCATACAACAATCAGATTGAGCCTTTCTATGCACCTCACCTCTCCGTAGAAGAAGTGGATAATACGCATGTCCTCGTCATCTGGGTTCCAAGTGGTTCCAATCGTCCCTATGCTGTACCAAGCGATGTGACTTCCAAGCATAAGAACTCCACGTTCTATATTCGGTATGGTACTTCCACTATCGAGGCTAAGGGCGAACAACTGGACGAGCTTCGGGATATGGCGAACAAAGTGCCGTTTGATGACCGAGGCAATGCCGCTATCCAACTAACGGACATATCTACAATTCTCCTGCGTGAATATCTTGTGCAGGTAAACAGCCGCTTGCTCAACGAGGATATTGTAGGCAATCTGCCACAGATTCTGGAGCAAATGGGGCTGTATGAAGGACCCGTTGAGCAACGTTGCCTGAAGAACGTCGCAGCAATGATGTTCTGTGAGCATCCCGAGAAATTCTTCCCGGTGACTCAAGTCGATATAGTTACTTTCCCGGAAGGTAGGCTGCGTAATCCCAGCAATTTGAGCGAAGCGCCTGTCATCAAAGGTTCCGTACCGACGATGATTAAGGCTACATTGGACTATCTCCGAACCAACGTTATCAAGCAGCGTATCATCAAGCCAAAAGATGATGAGCATTCCATCAAATTCTTCAACTATCCGTATCAGGCGCTTGAAGAAGCAGTGGTCAATGCCTTATATCATCGTGACTACACGGAACGTGAGCCAGTGGAGATTACCATCGAACCGGACGCCATCACTATTCTTAGTTATGCAGGCCCGGATCGCTCTATTCCGATGGACGCGATTCAGAAGGCACAACTGCTTCGTTCGCGCAGATACCGTAATCGTCGGCTTGGTGAGTTCCTTAAAGAATTGGATCTGAGTGAAGGTCGTGCAACCGGCTTCCCGACCATTCAGGACGAACTGCGTAAGAACGGCTCTCCTGCTGCAACGATTGAAACGGATATGGATCGTTCTTTCTTCCTAGTCCGTATTCCTTGTCATCCGGATTTCGTAGAAGACACCTTTGTCCCGAACGAGGCACCGGTTCGTGTATCACTCACGCCTAAGCAACAAAGATTGCTAGACTGCGTCCGCGCAAATCCTCGAATGACATATCCGCAACTCGCTAAAGAGTTCCATACAACAGAGAAGACTATCTATGAAATCATTCGTAAACTTAAGAGTCTAAAAGTCATGAGGCGAGATGGTACAAATAGAAAAGGAGCATGGATTATTGCACCGATTATTGACGATAGTATTGATTAGGTAGGTAATCAGGTAGGTAATCAGGTAGGTATTTAGGTAGGTATTTAGGTAGGTAAACTTTGCAAGATAAATTGCAGTAATCAAGTAGGTGTTTAAGTAGGTATTTAGGTAGGTAATCAGGTAGGTATTCTCTTATGGAGAAGTAAAAAGTGAAGTAATTATTGCAGTAAACTTTGCAAGATAAATTGCGGGATATATAACATCTCGTCCCGACCATGAGGTTAAACCGGTAACGTATTCCATGCAGACAAGGTACGTCATATTATTTCTTCTGCTTAGCTTGCGTGTATCCTTCGTACAGGCGGAATCACCAGACCTCTGCAAGGACGGCATACTCCTCTTCCGCGAAGATTTCGGAGGCAATGACCCGTCTGACCCTGCAATAAGCCGAACACCCGTTTCGGGAATGAGTAGCGGATATACGCAGATTTACAAACTCCAGACAAGCGACCCGGGACGTGATATGGGAGCAGGATCTTATCTTGTCGCTAAAAGGGGCTATCGAAACTCTTCCATTCCCACCTATTCAGTGTGGCATGTTATGGATGACCACACATATTTCGGGGATACTACGCGCGGGTATCTATTGGAAATTGACGGAAAAGGAAGCGGCAATGATGTCTTTTTTAGCACCGTGATTGATGGCCTTTGTGCCGGTTCGAGGTTGACTTTCTCAGCCTATGTGGCGAACCTGACTACCGCCGGACAATATAACGCTTGGCGCAGCAGAAACTATGTGCACCCTAAGTTATCGTTTGTCCTCACGCATCCGCAAACGGGTGTCGAGTTAGCTCGTTACAACACGGATACGATTGCCCACGATTGGACTTTGTTCAGCACGCCGAGTTCCTGGAAGTATTCCGCCAATTGGCAGTTAGTCGGGATGAACTTCACCGTGCCGGAAGGTATTGATGCCGTGCGACTGAGTATACGTAATAACGCTAGCGGTTCTTCTACCGGCAACGATTTTGCGCTCGATGACATCGAAATTCGTCTCTGTATGCCACCTGTTTCTATTGCGGGCGATGCAGAAGTTTGTGAAAATAGCACAACTACGCTAACTGCAGACTTTACCAACGATGGAACACTCGCCGAACCATTGGAATATAAATGGTGGCACTCGGAAGACAGCCTTACATGGACAGAATTGTCCAATCCCTCTGCCTCCCTCACGTTGGCTTCGGTGCAGAAAACCGACTCCGGTTGGTACAAGGTAGCCGTTGCCGGTGCAGGAAACATCGAAAACATCAACTGCCGTGCCCTCAGTGAACCATTCAGACTAACCATCAAAGAATGCGAGCCGCCCGTGCCCGAACTCTGCATAGATGGTACACTCCTCTTCCGCGAAGACTTTGGAGGAAATGATGTGAATGATCCGCGGGTGAGTTCAACACCTGTGCCTGGAATGAGTTATAGGCAGTCTACGCATGGGATGGGATCCGGCATGTACATGGTAACCAAATCCGGTTACTGCAACGGAGATACAACCGGTTGGACCATACCCGGCGCAGACTTGTCCACTAAACGCTCGCAGTGGTATATTCAAGACGATCACACGTACCCAAATGATTATACGCGCGGCTATTTCTTGGAAATAGACGGAAGCGGCGGAACCCAACAATTCTATCAAACGGAAATAAGCGGTCTGTGCGAAGGCATAGAACTGACTTTTAGTGCTTATGTGGCGAATGTGTTCACGTGGTTCCAATACGATTGGTATACCAAGAATCGTGGACCTGTGGTTAGTCCATGTCTAAAATTTGTTCTTACCAACCCACAGACAGGTCAAAAATTAGCGGAACAAAACACACAAGAGATTCCTTTTGACAACAACCTACCAGCCAAAACCGATTGGCAGTATTCTTCTCAATGGCACCTCGTCGGTATGAACTTCACAGTGCCTGTAGGTGTGGACGCAATCCGTCTTACTATTTACAACAATGTTACCAATGGCAATGGTAACGATTTCGCCATCGATGATATAGAGATACACCTCTGCATGACGCCGGACACAATCCGTACCGACACCATCGTCTGTGATACCCTACCGCAAATCACATGGCGCGGAAAAACATTCGCTATAACCGATACCTTACGCGACACTCTTCGTAGCTCTTGTGGTTTTGACAGCATATACTACCTGATGCGCGTGGAAACGGAACATTGTGAATCGCCTTGCCCCGAAATGCACTACGCTACGCGTGATACTACCGTCTGCGACACCCTTATGCCTTTCACGTGGCACGGACTGCTGTTCAACGAACCCGGCTCACAGACTACCACGTTGCAAGATGTCCGTGGATGCGACAC
>JAFPGA010000215.1 GCA_017423085.1 Paludibacteraceae bacterium
CTGGCGAATGTGACCCTGCATGAAGGACTGACGACCATCAACCAACGGGCGTTCGTCAACTGCAAACTGGCCTCCATCACCATCCCGAGCACGGTGACTTCCATCGGAAGCAGCGCCTTCCAAGGCAACCCGACCACTTCGTTCACATGGTTGCCGAAGACCTGCTCCATCGGTACAGGCGATAATGCACCGTTCTACAGCACGAGTTCGCAGATCACTTCCTTTATTCTCGGTGACAGTGTAAAGAGTATTCCGGGCTATCGGTGCTATAAGATGAACAAGTTACAGAACATCATTCTGCCCGAGAGCCTGACGACCATCGGTCAGTATGCTTTCAACGGTTGTTCCCTGCTCAAAGACGTAACGATCCCTGCATCTGTGAGCTCTATCGGCAACTACGCCTTCGCGTTCTGTACCTCCATCAAGCATTTTGAGTTCCCAGCCGGCATCAAGACGCTCGCTACCAGTGTATTAGAGGGTTCTACGGGCCTGGAAGAAGTCATTATCCCGGCTTCCGTCACGACCATCAACCAAGATGCGTTCTACAACTGCTCCAAACTGAGGGCGATTCATAACTACGCCATCACCCCGCAGTCCATTCCTACGCGTGCGCTGTACAATGTGAACAAGCAGACCTGTATCCTCTACGTGCCGATTGATTATATCAACCTCTATCAGGCAGCGGATGTATGGAAAGAATTCTATAACATCATCGGTGTGCAGACCGACCTGCAGTTTGAGAATCAGATCGTGAACATCACCTATCTCAAGCCGGACAGTTCGCTCTATTACATGGAATCGCAGACCTGGGCCGTGCCGCATGAGCCGTATATTCAAGGCTTCACCTTCGTCAAATGGCAAGTGCTGCCGGGCGACATGGCAGACGGCATTGTGCTGGTAGCGGTGTACCAATCGAACGACCCGACCAACACCTCCGATGTAGTGGTCAACCCTGCCAACAAGACACAGAAACTCATTCGTCAAGGAAATGTATATATCCTCCGTGACGATGAGCTGTTCACCATTACCGGTCAAAAGGTACAGTAATTATCCGAACGGATTGAAGATATCCATTCCAAAGGCAGACGTGAACGCGTCTGCTTTTTTTAGCGCCTCAGCCGTGTCTAACTGAATACCTTTGTTCGGAGTCATAAGCATGATTCGGTCGGAGAGTGCCAGCGCCAGATCCAGTTCGTGCGTGGAGATGAGCACCGTCTTGCCCTGTTCATGCGCCAAGCGACGCAGCAAACGCAGGATGAGAATACGGTGCGGCAAATCGAGGTGCGCTGTCGGTTCGTCCAATAAGATGATTGGTGTCTGTTGCGCCAGCGCTTTGGCTATCAGAATACGCTGTTTCTCACCGTCTGAATGAGCGTTGAACATAGTGGAAGCAACCGTTTCCACTGACCCAAAACCAACTGCTTCGAGGGATTCGGTGATGATTGCCTCGTCCGCTGCAGTTAATCCGCCCAGAAACGAGGTATAGGGATAGCGTCCCATAGACACCACGTCATGCACCGTCGTGTTCTCCATCGACATTCGCTCCGTGAGAACAAGAGCGATGCTCTTTGCAGCCTCTCCCGTAACCCGTAACCCGTAACCCATAACCGAGTACTCTCCCGAAAGCGCCGGTTGCAGTCCTGCCAGCGTGCGCAGCAGCGTACTCTTACCGCAGCCGTTCGGACCCAGCATGCAAACCATCTCGCCCGCGTAGAGCGAGAAAGAGAGGTCAGTCTGAACGCTGATGGCTGA
>JAFPGA010000216.1 GCA_017423085.1 Paludibacteraceae bacterium
CGGCAACCACGCCTCGTTGGAGGTCAGGAGTTTGAACTCGCCCACACTGAGCGTGCCGCTCCATACAAAGTGCTCCGAATCATCGGCATCCACATCCATCGGCGTAGCACTCTCCACAAACCAACCGCCGGCGGTAGCATCTCCTATCATATATATAGGATCGATAACCTCGGGAGCATGGCGAGTGATGGATATGGTATAGTCGCGAATATTCACATCCACCGTATATTTGCCTTCCTCTGCTATCTCCCACTTATAGTCCGGGTAATCCTGATCGACCTCACGGTAGCGGATCTTGGTTGAGTCATCGGCATCACGCACAAAGCACGGGAACCAATCTTGATTGGTGGTCAAAAATTTCAGTTCACCGGCAACGAGCGTTCCCGTCCACGTGAAGTGCTCGGAATCGTTGGCGTCCATGTTCATCGGTGACGCCTGACCGATGTTCCAGCCCCACGGAGTGGCGTCGCCTACCAGGAACATGGACGTTATATGTTCGGGAAAATGGATATCCACAAATACAATACTGTCGATCTCGCTTACGTCAACGCTGTAGGCAGCAACGTCGCCTTTCAGCACACGCATCTCCGTCCGAGTGCCTGCATACATGATGCCTGATACGATAGCAAGTACAGCCAGTAAGAATACCTTTTTCATCTTATTGCTTGATAAATTTAACTATTTCTGCTCCCACTTGCAGCAGATAACTGCCTGTCTGCAGCCCGCTTACATTCACTGTTGCGGTGTTAGCATCGGCGACAGCAGTGATGAGCAATTGCCCCTGCATGGAGAAGACTCGTACTACTTGTTGCGCCTCTATCCCTTGCACGACCAATTGCGACTGCGTAGGATTGGGATACACCTCGATGGCAGACGCAAACAGCTTGTCGAAGCCCGTGGGATTCTCGGATTGGTCGCTGAAAACGATTTTCCTTATCTCGCGTGTAGGCGTGCATCCCAACTGCTCGCCTTGCTTGTCATAGAGGCAGGCTGAGCGATCCTCGAAGCGGATTTTTCCGATCTGCTGTATCGCATAGGCGCGCTCGGAGCCGGACAACGGCACAATCACCAGATTAGATTGTGCGCCGGCTAACACCGCCACGAACAGACCTACTATGAGAAAAAAACGTTTCATCATGCTTTTGTCTTTTGGCTACTTCTCCACCACAATCATCGTCCAATATTGCAGTGCAGGTACGGTGAGTGTAAGCTTACCGGCTGTATACTCCCATTCTGGTTCGACAGCCGCGCCCTGCTGCCAGTCGGGTGAGGCCAGCCATACTCGTTCGGGCTTGCTGCTCAAGTCAACGGATACAGCTATGTCGCGTAGCATCGTCTGTGCGCCTTGGTCACCATCCGTATCGCACCAGTCAAGATGCGTGGCATTGCGGTAGGAGAGCAAGTGAATGACATCGCGGCTCCCCACATGACGGCCGACCGTAGCGACCTGTTCGCTAACAGGTGCCCACTGGTTGAATACGCACTTGCCGTCCGTACAGGTCACATCCACGCCGTACCAGTCGCTGTTGATGCCTGCGGCAGGAACATCGGGACGTAGCAGGTTCTCGTAAGCGACAGTAAAGTCGTAATAGGCAATCATCGCCCGCTTGAGTTCACCGGTCATGGCA
>JAFPGA010000217.1 GCA_017423085.1 Paludibacteraceae bacterium
AATGACCGCTTCGCGGTCGGCATCAAAAGCCGCTTCGTCTATATGGCAGTGAGTGTCAATCATTTTTTACTTTGGCAGTTGGCTATTGGCTATTAGCTAAAAGCTAACGGCTAACAGCTAATGTTAATATGGAACTGTCGCCGTAGGAGAGGAAGCGGAAGTCATGGGAGAGGGCGTAGTCGTAGATCGTGCGCCAGTCTCCGCCGACAAAAGCGCTGACGAGCAGCAACAGGGTCGATTGAGGCTGGTGGAAATTGGTGATGAGTTGATCGACGATATGGAAGGTATAGCCGGGTTTGATCATGATCTGCGTCTCGGCATGCAAGGTCGTCTGTCCGGTCGCGTCCAGATAATCGAGGATGGCTTGTAGGGCGTCTTTGGCTGTTAGCTCTTGGCTATTGGCTGTCGGCTCATACGGTTCGAACTGACCGACATGCAGATTGTCAATTTCAAATTTATGATTTATGATTTCAAATTTTTGATTGTTGAGTTGGCGACCGATGAAATAGAGCGATTCGAGGGTGCGCATGGAGGTAGTGCCGACAGCAACAATATGTCCGAGTTTGGTTTGTATATGGGCGATAGTGTCGCGGGGCACGGCGATGATCTCCGTGTGCATGGTATGTTCGTTGGCATCGGCAGTCTTGACGGGCAGGAAGGTTCCGGCGCCCACATGGAGCGTCAGTTCGTCCGTCTCAATGCCCCTCCGGTGCAGGTCATCGAGTACGTTCTGCGTGAAATGCAGTCCGGCGGTGGGTGCAGCTACGCTGCCTTTGATACGCGAATAGACGGTCTGGTAAGTACGCAGGTCGCTCTCTTCGGTCTTGCGGTTCAGGTACGGAGGAATAGGCAGTTCGCCCGCTGCGTCCAGGATTTCTGCGAACGACACGTTCGCTTCGTCCCATTCAAAACGCACCGCAAATGTATTACCCAAAACTTGCTCTTTATAGGCACGAAGTATGAAGTTACCGGCTTTCAATTCGATCGGCTCGTCGTGCCATTTCTTCACGTTTCCCACCATACATTTCCACGTACAACCGGTGGTGGAAGAGAGGGAGAGCTGGTAGTCATGGGGTGTGAGGGGTTCGAGACAGAAGACCTCAATGCGTGCGCCGGTAGGTTTATGGAACTCCAGACGCGCCTGAATCACACGCGTGTTATTATATATAAGGAGTGCATCCGGGGCTATATGGTCGCCGATATGGTAGAAAAGATCTTCGCTCACCTGTCCGTCACGGTAGATGAGCAGTTTGCTGTGGTCACGTTCCGGCAGCGGGTACTTGGCGATCCGTTCGTCCGGAAGAGGATAATTGTAGTCGGCAATATAAATAGGGGACATGGGTTACGGGTTATGGGTTATGGGGTTGTTCATTGCGTTTGCCGGCGAACAGATCGTAGCGGTTGAACTGGCAGTCCAGTTCGCCGTTGAGAAGGTGGTATTTCTTGGAGGGTTTGAGTCCGATACACTTCATGGCGGCAGCATTGGAAGAGATGATCCATGCAGTAGCACCGGTGAACTGATGCTTGAGTGCGGTACCGATCTTGGAGTACAGATCTTCCATGTCCTTGTTGGAAGCCAAACGCTCACCGTAAGGAGGGTTGAGCATCACCAAAGGTGAAGGCTGAAGGCTGATGGCTGATGGCTTCAATTCCTCCATGCGTACCTGTCTGAGTTCAACATCTTTCGCCACGCCGGCAGATTTGATGTTCTTGGCGGCTTGTTGGATGGCATAGAACGAAGCGTCGGAGCCGTAGATCTTGTGGCTGAAATCCCGTTCGCGGCTGTCGTCGTTGTAGATGTCGCTCCACAGGTCGGCATCGAAGTCTGGCCATTTCTCAAAGGCGTAGGACTGCCGGAAGACACCGGGTGCGATGTTACGGGCAATGAGTGCCGCTTCAATCGGCAGCGTGCCGGAACCGCACATGGGGTCGTAGAAATCCGATTGTCCTTTCCAACCGGCAAGAAGCAGCATACCGGCTGCAAGCACTTCGCTGATCGGCGCTTCGGTCGTTGCAACGCGGTATCCGCGTTTATGCAGACTCTCACCGCTGCTGTCCAAGGAGACGGTTAGTTGGTCGTTGCCGATGTGGACGTTGATACGCAAGTCGGGGTTCTCGGTGTTCACGTTCGGACGTTTGCCGGCTTTCTCCGACCAATAATCCACGATCGCATCTTTGATGCGGTAGGTAACGAATAGGCTGTTGTGAAACAGTTCGCTGTAGAGCGTAGTGTCGATGACGAAGGTTGAATCGACCGTCATATAACGGCTCCAGTCAATGGATTTGACGATGTCGTAGATCTGGTCTTCGGGTTTGCGTCCTTTGGCTTTGATTTTCTCGCTGCGGATAGGAACGAGAATGCGGAGGGCGGTGCGCAAGCAGAAATTGGCGCGATATAGCAGTGCCTTATCGCCCTTAAAAGAAACGGCTCGTCTTTCGATGAGCACGTCATTGGCGCCTAACTCGATCAGTTCCTGCGCTAACACTTCTTCCAAGCCCTTGAAGGTCTTGGCGAGCATAGAAAAGTTTTTCATACTTCGTATTACCTCTCTTTCGGAATTCGGACTCCGCCTTGCTTTCCGGGGATTGCTTCGTCGCTCCGCTCCTTGCAAGCCCAGTCTGCCGGTGGCATCCCGGGCAAGTCTTTCACATCATTCGCTCACTCAAGCAAGCTTGGACTCGCTCTTGTTGTGAAATCCTTTGCGGAAAGAGAGGGATTCGAACCCCCGGTACGTTTCCGTACTTCGGTTTTCAAGACCGACGCAATAGACCACTCTGCCATCTTTCCCTCGCGTTCAGCAACAAGATCGTAAGGTCGATACCGCTCTGCTAAATCGACGGGACGACTTGTGCCTCCGCTCTCCCCAAAAATTAAAATTTTCGGGGTCCCCGATTATTCATTTTTGGAAAGCGGGTGCAAAGGTACTATAAATTTTTCACATACGCAAATAATTTTGTATTTTTTAGCGTTTTTCGGCACCGATGGTGGTGAATTCGCCGTGACCGGGATAGACGATGGTGTCGGACGGTAAGTCGAAAAGCCGCTCCAGAGAGTCGATTAACTGCCCCATGTTACCGCCCGGAAGATCGGTTCGACCGTAACCCATTCGGAACAAGGTGTCACCGGATATCAAGATTGGTGATGGGTGGTCGGTGATTGGTGATTTCGGAAAATAGAGACAAACAGATCCGGGGGTGTGACCGGGTGTCTCGAGCAATTGAAAATTGCTCATTTGAGATTTAAGATTTAAGATTTCAGATTTGATATTTTTTATCGGAAACGGCTCGGCGGTGGCACGGATGCCGAACATATTGTACTGCTGTTGCATAGCTTGTGCCATCGGGATATCGGCTTCGTGCATCAGTACAGGCGTATGCCATTTTTCCGTAGCCCATTTGACTCCCCAGAGATGATCCAAATGTCCATGCGTTGCCACGATGGACAATTTAGGATTTATGGTTTCAAATTTATGATTTATATATTGCTCCAACTGCTGCTGCTCGCAGGTGTTGGAACATGCAGGATCAACAACAAGTACCATTGGTCCATTTACCATTTGTTCATTGATGGTAATGACGTAGGTGTTCGTCTGAAACGGTCCGAATATGAAATGTTTTATTTCCAACATTCTTTGCATATTTGAGGGGTTTCTTGGAAGGCTGCTTTTCGGAAGGCTGCAGCTCGTGGGCCGGCAAACAATTCCGCCAGCGGTGTCTCCATAATATTCCCGTACGCGTGCGCATGCGCTTTGTCGTAGCAGCAGGGCAGCACGTCACCGGTGGTGGTGATGACCACTCCGCTCCATACGAGGAAACAGCCTTTGCCTAACGGGCGACGGTGAAAATGTCCGTCTTTGCCTTGTATATAGCGGCTGTACTTGGGGTCGGAAGGCATCAGAGGATGTCCGTTCGCGTAGTCATAGAGTTGTGCGGTTTTGAAGACCAGCCGGTCCGCTCCGAGCGCTTTATATTCGCGCTTGAACTGCGTCCATTCGTGTTCATTGGAGCGCAAACGTAGAACTTGCAGTTCGATGATGGGTGTATGGTGTACGGTGTACGGTGTACGGTTTTTTGCTGCGCGAAGCCATTTTAATGCGTCCTTACATTTCTCAAGGCTGCCGCCGATGCGGTAGGCGTTGTAGGATTCGTCGGTCAGTCCGTCCATGGAGATGATGATGCGGTCGAGTCCGGACGCAACGAGTTGTTCTGCCAACTCGGGTGTCATGGCTTGTGCGTTGGTCGAAACGATGGTGTAGAGTCCAGCTTCGTGCGCTTCGCGAATCATGGTCGGCAGGTCTTTGTTGAGTAGCGGTTCTCCCTGAAAATAGAACTGGATGACCCAGGCCGTCTTTCGGCATTCCGCCAATACCCGCCGGAATACCTCTATAGGCATAATAGGGATTGACGATTGGACGATTGACGAGGTACGATTGATTGACGATTGGCGTTGTCCCACCGGGCACTCGGGGCACTTTAACTGGCAGACCGCAGCGGGTTCGACGGAGACGAAGAGGGGGGTATGGTGTAATGTGTAATGTGTAATGTGTAATGTGTAAGGGGTGCGATGTAAGAAACGCACTGAACCGAGGCGGTTCAGTGCATAACTCACATAACACTTGATGGCGTTACTTAAGCGGTATCTTGTTAATACGACGCTCATGGCGTTCGCCTTCAAAATCGGTCTGGAAGAAGACGCGTACGATATCCAGTGCCTGATCCACGCGGACATAGCCGGCCGGCAGACAGAGCACGTTCGCGTTGTTGTGCAGACGAGCGAGGGATGCCAGTTTAGCCTCCCAGCACAGCGCTGCGCGGATGCCCTGGTGCTTGTTGCAGGTCATGGCGATACCGTTACCGGTAGAGCAGATAGCGATACCGAATTCGTATTCGCCTTTCTCCACTGCTTCCGACATGGGATGAGCAAAATCAGGGTAGTCACAACTGTCGGTGCTATAGCAACCGAAATCCTTTACTCTTGCGCCGTTATCCTCCAAGAAGAGTTGGATAGCATGCTTGAGTCCATAACCTGCGTGGTCACTTGCCAGCGCGATGGTCATTTCACTAAATGGTTTCATATGCGTAGATTTTTAGTTATAGTATCGTAGCCAAGTTGGCAAACATCAGCTTGCATGCGATAGCCAAGACGATGATGCCGAAGAACTTACGGATGATGTACAATGCGGTAGGGCCTAAGTATTTGGTGAGCCAGTTGGTACCGATAAGCACCAGGTACAGCACGATGATACAGAGAACGAGCGCGATACAGAGGTTCACCGTGGTGTATTCCGCTGTGATGGCGAGCAGGGCCGTGAACGCACCCGGTCCGGCGTACATGGGGAATGCCAGCGGTACGATGGATCCGGCTCCCTCCACCTGTCCCTCCAGTTTGTCGTTTTGGAAAATCGTGATATCCAACACCATTTCCAGTGCCATGAGCAGGATTACAAAACCACCGGCGATAGCGAAATACTCGATTTGCACACCGAACAGTTTGAGTATCCATTCACCGGCAAAGAGGAACGCGAGCAGGATAACCAGACTCGCCAGACATACTCTCCAGGCACTGATTTTGACACCCTTCTTCTCCATAGCGATCGTCACCGGAATATTGCCGAAGGGGTCAATAATAGCGATGAGGAAGATGAAGGAAGAGAGTATTTGCCAAATATCAATGGTACTAAAGAAATTTTGTATGGTATTCATAGCATTTTTCCAAATTTGGGCACAAAATTACAAAAATTCTTGCATATATGCAAATTTTTTACTAATTTTGCAGCGTTTTTCCAGAAATTAACGAATTAGAGAGTAAACGAATTAAAGAATTAGAGAATATGATTAACAGTCAAGACATTAAGAACGGCGTATGTATCCGTATGGATGGCCGCTTGTATTTCGTAATTGAGTTCCTGCATGTTAAGCCGGGTAAGGGCAACACGATCATGCGTGTTAAATTCAAAGATGTAGTGGATGGTCGCGTGTTGGAGCGCCGCTTCAATATCGGTGAGAAACTGGAGGATGTCCGCGTAGAGCGTCGTCCGTATCAGTACCTGTACAAAGAGGGTGAGGATTATATCTTCATGAACAACGAGACGTTTGACCAAGCACCTATTGCGCATGACCTGATCACGGGTGTTGATTTCCTTAAAGAGGGTATGACCGTAGAGGTTGTATCGGACGCATCGACTGACACAGTGCTGTTCGCAGAGTTGCCGACAAAGGTTGAGTTGCAAGTTACTTACACGGAGCCGGGTCTGAAAGGTGACACTGCTACCAACACACTCAAACCGGCTACGGTTGAGACCGGTGCAGAGGTACGTGTTCCGCTGTTCATCAACGAGGGTGAGATCATCCGTATTGACACCCGCGACGGCAGCTATTGCGAGCGCGTGCGTTAATAATTATAAGGAGTAAACCAAAACAACCGGCTTCGTAAGGAAGTCGGTTGTTTTTTGTTGCCGGTACCGATGTGTGGTTAGAACACATCGGTATTGCGGCGAGGTGCAGAGCCCACTCCCATTCCGGTCGGTGACTCAGAGGGAGAACTGACTTTCATCAGCTTCTCCGTATCGCAGAAGCTGATGAGCACTTGAGGTACAATATATTCTTTCGTTTTCATAATATTCTCCTTTCCGCATTATTGGTTATTATCCACTTTCGCACCGGTAATAGTGTACATTTCTCCTCCGCGAAGGATATATACATTATTGTTAATAAGGTATTTACGTACGCATTGCGTATCGCCTTCCTGTGTGTGCTCTACATCGGTGGTGATAGTCGGAGCATTGTTACGAACCAAGAGCAGGCCATATTCCAGGGTCGTACCGTTCTCCAATGTGACAGGGTATGGAGAAGCGGACAGATCCCAGATGATGTTGCCGTTGAGTGTGACGAACAGGGCATCTCCCGGTTCAATCTCGGACGTCATGCGGAGCATGTATTCACCGTTTTGCGGAGCAAACAGACCCAACGGGAAGTTGGTAGTGCCATTCTCCACAACGGCGCTGTTGATGCTCAGTTTCTGCTCGTACCGGTTCACCCACATTTGTCCGTGCGAGGTGCTGAGGCTTATTTTCGGCAGATCCTTACCGTCCTCATACTTGTCGGCTTTCTCGTCTGTGGTCTGAATGAAGATACGGTCTTCCGGTGTACCGTTCTTGGTGAGTTCAATCACATAGCGAGTCTCACGTGCCGCCTCTGTCATCACACGGCGCGGCGCGAGGTTCGCTTGGTGTGCCTGTGCGGGAATGTTGTCGTTCGCGGCAGTAACCTTGACATAGACGCTCTGTCCAACCACCATGGTGGAGTCGGTAGTGCTGACGAGCATATATCTACCGCCGTCTCGCGGAGCGATACCCGGAATGAAGCGATAACCGGTGCCGCCTGTACCGGCGTTCAAGAACGCATGATAAGTGGCAGGGTTAGCGATACCATTCCAACCGGCATTCGGGTTGTCGGATTCGTCTCCGCCATTCGCTACAACAGAAGTGGTAGTGGTGTGGAGAGCAGCTCCGTAGGCTTTCTCAAACCGGATGCTGTCTGTTGCGTTGGTCATATAGATCATATATGCCTTACCCGGCTGCATGGTTGTATGGATGGAGTACTCCTGTTGGTCATCCTCCACATAACGCCAGCAATCATTGGTATGTTCGCCTTGCGAGTAACGAAGCGCACCATTGTAGTAAATGAGGTCGTAGTCGGAACCCAAGGTCATACGAATCCATTGGTCGCCACTCTTGCGATAAACGCCACCGTTAGCCTGGTAAGCCGGAACGGATACTTCCCAAGGAACAGCGACTGCATACCAGATACGTGCGCCAAACTTCTCCGTGAAGCTCTCGCCTTCACTCTTCGTGCGGGTTACGTCGAAATAGACATTCGCGGCCGCCACATTACCGGTCAGTTCACCGGATGTGTAGTCGGAGCCCTCCAGAATGAAGTTGTTGGTGTTGAGCGTTGCGCTCTCCGCAACATGTAATGCACCTGTTACCTTCACTGTGGTGGATGTCAGATCCACGTCTGCAGGAATGGTATCATTGTTCACAACGACCATGTTATGCGGAATCGGATTATAATGTGCTGTATATGTAGTATTCCCAGTTACCGGTACGATGTTCGGAGTCCATTTCTCAAAGACGTAGGTGTAATTGTCGTCATCCGGTTTGTTGTAGGTATAGGATGGGGTAGCACCATATCGATAGGTCTGTTCTTCAATGACGTGCTCTGCCAATGTCGCCTGTGCATCCCACCACGTGATGGTGTACTCAATACGATCATAGTAAATCTCCACTACTGTAGAGCCATCTGCAGCAACCGTTCCTTGCTCGAAAGATTTTGGCGTGAAACCGGTGTAAGCTTGCGGTTCGGCATAGGTCGGCTCGCCGGTGGTACCCTCCAGATGCTGCTCGTCTTGGGTCATCTCTGTATAATCGTCATCCTCCAAATTCTGCTGATAATGCTTAACGGTATATTGGATATCATCACGCGCTTCGAAGATAGCCGTATAGGTTGTGTTCGCCGCAGGCATGGTTGTTGCAGGCGTTACAACGCTCGTTCCATTATGCCAACCGGCAAATACATACCCGGTCTTCGTCGGAGTGTTCGGCGCAGTAATTGCGGTACCGTATGCCACCGTACCGCTTGTATAACCTTCGGTTAAGACATCGCCATCCGTTACCCATGACAAGGT
>JAFPGA010000218.1 GCA_017423085.1 Paludibacteraceae bacterium
CATGATGCGGATAGCGTCTGTTGCCAACGCCGGAATAGGCTTGACGTGCATGGTGTCGTCCCAATAAGTCAGAAAATCCTCCAAACCGGCACCATAGGCGCTCACATATGCCCGTGTGCGGTCCAGTAAGTTATTGATATACGCCGTCTCCGTGCCTTTGTACTGACCATGCTCATCCGTGAGCAGCAGTTTGATCAGTTCGCACACTGCTTCGTATAAGGGCGTGTCGGCTGTAACGGCATGAGCCAGCCGCTCAGGCATCGACTCGTCGCCTGTGGTCATGGCGATATACGCCGCTGCCACCTCGTCGCGCTTCACCACATATCGCAAGCCGGCAATGACCGTGCGCACCGCTTCGGATGCTTCCAACAGGAAACTGTCTGCCGACACCATGCGTGCCACGCTCAAATGCGGGTACTGCTCCGCATCCAGCATCGCATGCAGATCGGTGATATACGCCGCATCTTTCTTGTCGCGCACCAAGATCATTATGTCCGATGGAACCGTGCCTTTCTGCATCAACTGCTCCATGTGGTCGAACATGTCTTCCGTCAGTTCCTCTTTGGTACCTTTCGGGAATGCCTTGAAGCGCACATAGCCGCCTTTCTTTTTGTTCGACTGGTAGAACTGATCCAGTTGTTCGGGTGCAAAGCCTTCCTCGTAAATCCGCGCAATCAAGGCTTCGTCAGCATGACTGTAGATATGCTTAAAAAGCGACAGATTGAACCGCACCACCTCTTCACTACTGCGGAAATTGCGGGTAAGGGATGTGAAGCGCTCGTTGATCCGGTCATGCGTCAGGCTGTCCGTTCCTTCACCGGTCAAACTCTCCATGATATGCCAGTCACCGTTTCGCCAACGGTAGATAGACTGCTTGATGTCTCCTACGATGAGCAGCGTGTTTCCTTCACCTGCCAGCACGTCTTGAAGCAGTTGACGAATGACGCTCCACTGCAGTTGGCTCGTGTCCTGGAACTCATCCATCAGCACGTGGCGGTAACGAATACCGGCTTTCTCCAAGATGAAATCCGCATCCCCCGCCCTCAGTGCACTGGTGAGCGTAGCAGCTGTTCGTGCCAGCAGCGCACAATTGGCTTCTGTCAGATTGCGTTGGATAAGGGCTTGCAACGACCCCATCAGTTCGATATCGCGACTGAACCGCACCGTCAGTTGAAGCGTGTTGTAGAACCGTCCCACTTCGGCTGCCATCTCGGAAGCACGCAGCATCTCGTCCGCGTTGCAGCTCTTCTCACTCACTCCGCGGAAACGGTCATCTGCCGACATCTTATCCGGCGCTTGCAGACTACGGACTAACCGGTCGTAGCCGTACCGTGTGTTGCGGTTGTAGGGCTCGGGGTTGCACTGCTTGAGCCATTTAGCCAGCGCTTGCACGCGCTCGTCCTTCTCCCACAGCGCTTGGACGATCTCGCGTCTGCGTGCCAAAGCTTCGGGTGCAAAAAGAACCAAACCCTTGGCATCCAGTACTTGCACGGATTCGTTGTACAGCTCTTTCGCCATCGTGCATAAGCTCTGGCGCACGTCCCATCGGCTTTCCTGATCCAGTTTGAGCCGCATATAATCCTCTAAGATCGTACGGTCAGCAGCCGTCATGTCGGTGGTCAGTAACTGATCCACCGCCTGACTAATCACATGGTCGATATCCAACTCCGTGTTCATGCCCGCGCTCATCTTCAGCACGCCCGCCAAACCGCTTAACAGCGTCTGCAGGAACGAGTCAATGGTCATGATCTGCACATTGTCGTAGTCCAGCAGCATATGCTTGAAACACCGCGCGGCACGTTGCTGCAGCAGGGCATCGGGCGCTTGGGCATCACGAATCATGAACTGCCGTGCCAGCGCAAGGAAATCTTTCTCTTCCCCTTGCGCGATCGCATGCAGATAGCCGATGATGCGTTCGCTCATCTCGGCAGTCGCTTTGTTGGTAAACGTGATGGCTAAGATCGAACGGTAGTCCTCACCGGACAAGAGCAGCCCGACGTAATACGCAGAGAGCGTATAGGTCTTACCCGTTCCTGCCGATGCACGGCATATGGTAACGGGATGTTGAATATCTATCAACGGATTCCCCACTACTGTCCGGTAGTCATTTTCGTTTGTGACTGCAAAGGTACAACTTTTTTCTGACATACACAAATTTATTCGATGGTTTTCAAAAAAAATTAAGAAAATCGCGGGCGCGCTTGTGTAATTCAAAAAAAAGCAGTATCTTTGCAGCCGATTTAATTTGGATAAATAGGATTCAATGGATAAGATACGTAATTTCTGTATTATTGCGCACATAGATCACGGCAAGAGTACACTGGCGGATCGTATGCTGGAAATGACCGGAACGGTGGATGTTCGGCAGATGGAAAACCAGGTGCTCGACGACATGGATTTGGAGAAAGAACGCGGCATTACGATCAAGTCGCACGCTATCCAGATGGAGCACAAGGGCTATACGCTCAACCTGATTGACACTCCGGGGCACGTGGACTTTTCGTATGAAGTGAGCCGTTCTATCGCGGCTTGCGAAGGTGCCGTGCTGGTAGTCGATGCCACGCAGGGTGTACAAGCGCAGACCATCAGCAACTTATACATGGCTATTGAGCATGACCTGGAGATCATCCCTGTGCTCAACAAGTGCGATATGGACAATGCCATGCCCGACCGTGTCGAGGACGAGATCATCGACTTGTTGGGCTGTAAACGCGAGGAAATCTTGCGCTGCTCCGCCAAGACGGGTGAAGGAGTGCCGGAGATCCTGGACGCTATCATCGAGCGTATCCCTGCCCCGGTAGGCGACCCGAACGCACCGCTGCAATGTCTGGTGTTTGACAGCGTGTTCAATTCCTTCCGAGGTATCATCGCGTATTTCAAAGTGGTGAACGGTACGATGCATACGGGCGACCAAGTGCGGTTCGTCAATACCGGAAAAGAGTACGACGCGGACGAGATAGGTATTCTCAAACTGGACATGAGTCCGCGCAAGCAGATCAGTGCCGGAAACGTAGGATATATCATTTCCGGGATCAAGACCAGCACCGAGGTCAAAGTGGGTGACACCATCACTCATGTAGCACGACCGTGCGACAAAGCCATTGACGGATTCGAGGAAGCCAAGCCGATGGTGTTTGCTGGTGTCTATCCGATTGAGAGTGAGGACTATGAGGACTTGCGTGCAAGCCTGGAGAAACTGCAGCTGAACGACGCGAGTCTCACGTTCCAACCGGAGAGTTCGATGGCATTAGGATTCGGTTTCCGCTGCGGATTCCTCGGACTGCTGCACATGGAGATCATCCAGGAGCGCTTGGACCGCGAGTTCGACATGGACGTTATTACGACCGTGCCGAACGTAAGCTACAACGTCTATACCAAAGACGGCGGAATGGTGGAGGTACACAACCCTGCCGGCATGCCCGACCTGACGGAGATAGACCGCATCGAGGAGCCGTACATCCGCGCATCAGTCATCACGACCGCCGATTATATCGGACCAATCATGACGCTGTGCCTCGGCAAACGCGGCGAACTGGTCAAACAGGAGTATATATCCGGTAACCGAATGGAGCTGCTGTTCGACATGCCACTGGGCGAGATCGTGATTGACTTCTACGACAAGCTCAAATCCATCTCCAAAGGCTACGCGTCCTTCGATTGGCACATGAACGGTTTCCGTCCGTCCAATCTCGTCAAACTGGACATATTGCTCAACGGCGAGCAGGTCGATGCGCTCTCTACCCTCACCCACCGCGACAATGCAGTTGATTTCGGTCGCCGCATGTGCGAGAAGCTCAAGGAACTCCTGCCTCGCCAGCAGTTCGATATAGCGATTCAGGCAGCTATCGGCGCGAAGATCATTGCGCGCGAGACCGTAAAGCAGGTTCGCAAGGATGTGCTTGCCAAATGTTATGGCGGTGACGTGAGCCGTAAGCGCAAACTGCTGGAGAAACAGAAACGCGGTAAGAAACGAATGAAGCAGATCGGTAACGTCGAAGTGCCGCAGAAAGCCTTCCTCGCCGTGCTCAAACTGGACTAATCCAAATCAATCAATTAATAACAAACTATTATGGAAAATGAAATCTTGGATTCGATTGCTAATGATTCACTATCATTGGATTCGTTATCCGCATTAATTCCCCAGGTTCCGGATTCCGTTGCTACAGCTTTAACCGAAGTAGCTGAGAAAGCAGATGGTATTCCCGGATGGATGCTCATTCCGTTTGCAGTCATGCTGCTCTGTATTGCCATTCTGCCGCTTATCCCGCATGTAGGTGAGTGGTGGGAGCACAACACGCACAAACTGTATGTATCCCTCATTCTCGGCGTACCGGTAGGTATCTGGTTGTGCATGCATGGTATGAGCCATGATCTGATGCACCAGATGATCGGTGACTATGTGCCGTTTATTCTGTTGCTCATGGCGCTGTTCGTCACCACCGGTGGTATTTGTATTCGCGGTGACTTGAAGGCGACCCCGCTGGTGAACACTTCTATTCTGGCTATCGGCTGGGTATTGGCATCGTTCATGGGAACAACGGGTGCGGCGATGTTGCTCATTCGTCTGTTGCTCAGCACCAACCAGCAGCGTAAGTACCGTGTACACACCGTGCTGTTCTTCATTGCTATCGTGGCTAACTGCGGTGGTTTGCTCTCACCGCTCGGTGACCCACCTTTGTTCCTGCTCTTCCTCAAGGGTGCAGACTTCACTTGGTGGCTGCAGAACATGGTAGGCGAATGGCTTGTGACGGGTGGTCTGTTACTGGCTATCTACTTCCTGGTAGATTGGTACTTGTACCGCAAAGAGCCGACGGAGAACCTTATGGCGGATGTACGCGAGGCAACCAAGACAGAGGTGAGCGGTCTGATTAACATCTTCTGGTTGATCTGCGTGGTGGCAGCTACCATGTTCATCAACGACAAGTACATTGATATCCTCAAACCGGAAAACTACGAGCACGGTCATGTGCCGATGTACATCGCCCGTCTGCGTGAGTACGTGTTTGTACTCATCATTGCCGCTTCGTGGTTGACGACCAAGAAAGCGATTCGTGTGAAGAACAACTACTCCTGGGTTCCTATCATGGAAGTAGCATGTGTGTTCCTCGGTATCTTCGCTACCATGACTCCGGCGCTGATGTATCTGTCGGATCACAAAGAGGCTATCGCAGAATTCATCAATGCGCCTTGGCAGTATGTCTATGCAACCGGTTTGCTCTCGTCGTTCCTGGATAACGCTCCGACAGCTATGGTCTTCAACGAGATGGCTGCTCCCGAAGGTCTGAAACTGGCTACGGATGAGTTCCTCAAAGCCATCTCCATGGGTGCTGTCTTCTTCGGTGCTATGACCTATATCGGTAATGGTCCTAACTTCATGGTGAAGTCGATTGCAGAGCAAGAAGGTATCTCGATGCCGTCGTTCTTCGGCTACATGATTAAGTTCAGCTTGATCGTTCTGTTGCCGGTTTACATCATCGTTCAATTGATCTTCATTTAATGACACTCATTGACAATCTCATCACGTGGTATTCGGCGCATATGAACTATGCGTCGATTGCCGCGTTGATGGCGGTAGAGTCGTCCTTCATACCGTTCCCGAGTGAAGTAGTTATACCGCCCGCTGCGTTCGTAGCCGGGCAACCGGATAGTGTGCTGAACGCCACAGGTATCTACCCCGTGGATGTACTGTTCATCATCCTTGCCGGCACACTCGGCGCCATGATCGGCGCCATCATCAACTACGGCTTGGCAGCGTGGCTCGGACGACCCATCATCTATAAGTTTGCGGACTCGAAAGTAGGACATCTGTGTCTGCTGTCGAGCGAGAAGATACAACGTGCAGAAGAGTATTTCCGTGAGAAAGGCAATGTCTCGACCTTCATCGGTCGGTTCATTCCGGGTATCCGCCAACTGATCTCTATTCCTGCCGGACTGAGCAAGATGCACTTCGGTGCGTTCTTGTGGTGGACGTTCCTCGGTGCGTTTATCTGGAACTGTATCTTGGCGGCTTTAGGATACGTGGCACACGGTCAGATGGACCGCATCAAAGAATATAGCCACGAACTGAGCGTGGCTATACTGATTCTGGTCGGCTTGGTAGCCGTTTATTTCGTTCTGAAGAAATTCGTCTTCAAGAAACGCTAACTGAATGCTGCCGGCTGACTACTTCTTCAGCCAAGCGTAAACAGCTTTGCGTTTGTCGATCAGTTCGGCAAGCACGCAAGCACCAATCCACGCCAACAAGCCGAACAGCACAACACAATTACGGCGACTGTGAACGGGTTTGGAGTCAACCGCAAAATGGTTCTCCAGTACTACGGGTGCAGTCGCTAATTGTATGCGGTGGTCATACATTCGCATGCGTTCCTGTTGGTCGTATATCTCGTTGAGGAACAAGCGGATACGACGGTCGCCGTTGAACGTGATACCATTATTCATCGACATAGACGGCTGATTGATCGCCGCAGTGTGGTAATAATAATGGCTGGTGAGGCTGTCCAGTTTGAGTGCTTGACGATGGTTGAACGCCACCTCTTCGCGCAAGTCATTCACAAACGCCGGATACGACTCCTGCAGCGATGCGTTGCTGTTGATAAACGCCATCAGCGCCTGTTCGATCTGCGGCACTTGGTCCAAGTCGCGTTTCTTAATACGGAACTGCATACAAATACGATCTTGCATCGGCACTTTGACGGTGTCAGTCATCGTCACACGGCGCTTGAAGTCGATATAATCAGCCGTGCCGTCTCCAAGGCAGTCAATCACGCGGTAGGTAACAAAACTCTGTGCCACGTGCTCTTTCACAAACGGTGTGATCGCCGCATCGTCGGGGAGCATCAGCCCGGAGCGCAAGGGAGCATACGCTTGCTCAAACTGCGTAAGGGTCGGTCCGTTGAGAATCGCTATTGAGTTGACTTTGAACGTCAAGTTGTCCTCACGGGTCCAATAGAGCGCTGCACTTATTCCTAATGCAATGAAAACCAGTACCAGCCACCAATAGCGCCAAGTAAGGCGGATCATATGCTGCACGATTTGCCACGCCCGTGCGCAGCAGCGACCGATTGCGCGGCTACAGAGCACGCACAGGTCCCAAAAATTCATGTCCTTTTCCATATCTTTCATTTTTTATTTTTTCACTTTCTCCTAATCCACGCAAAGGGGCTGTGGCGTTCTTCTTGAGGCTTCTCTTCCGGTTGTTGCGGTTCCTCTTCAACCGAGATCACCACTTCGTCAGCCGAAGTTGAATCTACACGCTCACGTGGCTGTTGCGGGGCAGCCACACCTTCTTCACGCAACGTGTCGCTCAGGTCAATCAGTGCCGCTTTCTCGTCCTCCATCGGCTTGGGCTGCTGCGGAGGATAATTGGCTTCAATCGCCTCGGAGATGGTTTTCTTGCCTTCTTCCTCTTCCTCGGACGGCAGTCCATCGACCTTGTAGCCGGTAGCGATCACGGTCACACGTACCTCTTCGCCCAGCGTCTCGTCGATCGAAGCACCCCATTGTACCTCTATGTCGTCGCCTACTTCTTGTACGAAGTCATTGATCTGGTCTATCTCCTCCATCACGATCGCATGTTCGGTCGAGCAATAGAACTGCAGCAGGATACGCTCTGCACCGTGTACGTCGTTGGTGTTCACCAGCGGTGAGTTGAGCGCATCGTTGATGGCATTGGTGATACGGTGCTCACCGGACGCACGACCGATGTTCATGATAGCTACTCCACCCTTGCGCAGCGTGTTGCGCACGTCGGCAAAGTCGGTATTGATATATCCCGGCACGGTGATGATCTCTGCAATCGAACGGGCAGCGTTGGCCACCACGTCATCGGATTTGGAGAACGCATTAAGCAGGTTGAGCTCGGGATAGATCTGTTTGAGTTTCTCGTTATTGATGATGAGCAGTGCATCCACATGTTTTGCCAGACGAGCGACACCGGTCATCGCTTTCTCGATCTTCTTCTTGCCTTCAAACGCGAACGGGATCGTGACGATTCCTACCGTGAGAATACCCATCTCCTGTGCCACCTCTGCTACGACAGCCGAAGCGCCTGTTCCGGTACCGCCACCCATACCGGCAGCGAGGAACAGCATCTGCGTACCGTCGTTGAGCGCCTCGCGGATATGCTCACGGCTCTCTTCCGCATACTGACGTGCAGTCTCGGGATCACCGCCGGCTCCCAGACCGGGACCGAGTTGCAGTTTGCTGGGAACAGAGCTTTTGATTAGCACCTGACGGTCCGTGTTACATACGAGGAATGAGACATCTTTCAGTCCCTGACGGTGCATGTAATTGACTGCGTTGCAGCCGCCACCACCTACACCGATCACTTTGATGATACTATCTTCTGTCAAGCCCTCCAAAGGCAATGTCAATAATTCGTCTTCCATATCTTGTAGAATTTAAATTTTTCAACTGTATTATTCTTGGTCGATAAACATATCGAGCGTGCTCTCTTTTACTCTGTCGAAGAACCCGGGTTTGCGC
>JAFPGA010000219.1 GCA_017423085.1 Paludibacteraceae bacterium
CAATTGCGCAGAACAGAATCCACGTAATGCCCAAAGTGATACCTTTGAACTTAAGCTTATGTCCTAAGAAAATACCTATGGTTATAGCAAGGGATAGCACACAGATAGAGTGTGCTATTCCCGAGCCAATAAACAGATTAATAAACCAATCCACAATCTTCAATCCTCTATTTACAACTGTGCACCCAGCACATTGTACTCCTTATTGTCACGAACGACAACTACTTGTCCGTTACGAACTATTTTCTTCACTTGGTCATTACTGACCTCCGTATTGGTGATACCCTCGTGCGGTTCTTCACCGGCTTTCAGACCAAAACCACCGCGAGCGTTCGCCTTACGAACGGTGTAGTTGACACCATCATACAACGCGAAACGATCCATGAACTCACTACCGAGAATAATACCGGCGAACTCACCGTCTCCTTCTACCAGATAGATGCCGTTCGGCTCCAACTCTTCTGCTGTCAGTTCGCAAACAGCTTGTGTCGCGTCGGCTTGTGCCGTTGCGCTCCAGTCGCCCAGGGTCCACTCCATCGTACGCGCAGCTGCATTCTCTGCACTCAGCACGGTCTCGATATCTTGTGTAGCATTACCGCTCTTCTCGTCCAGGAACGTAACAACATTCGATGCCGGAGTGAGCACGGTGCCGTCAGCGAGGTGGGTGTTGTACTCACCGAACTGCGGCCATGCGTTCGCGTTCATCAGTTTCTTGGTCCAGCGCTGAATATCGCCGTTCTCAAAACTGAACTCACCTGCGCTGTAGTCCACGAGCGTATTGAGGAACGAAACAGACGGGGTGTTGTTCCATGCGCGACCGAAGGAAACAACCGGGCACTCACTCTTCACCGTACATCCTTCGAACACATAACCCTTATCGGTTGCCGGTCCGTTGTTCGCCGTCAGAGCATCACTGCCGCCACCGGAAGCTTTACGTTTCTCGCAGTAGAGCAAGTTATTCTTGAAATAGACGCTACCGTCACCGCAGATAAAATCGACCGTTCCGTGAATCTCGCAGTCCTCGAAGTACTTCACTGCACCGGATTTGTTGCTATAATACGTATCTTGATAACTGAGCAGACGGACATTCTTGCATACCGTCTTTGTTCCGCGATCCCACAGTGCGACTGCACGACCGTTATCGTTCTTATAGTAGTCGAGTGCGTTCTGGATAGTCAGATCCTGCAGATACGTTCCGCTCACACCATCATTGATTTTGATGGTTGCCGTCTGGTCAATCGACTCTTTGGCTGCATCCGGAGCGTTCTTGATAATCGTACCTTCCATAGACTGACCGATGATGGAGATATTGTTCTTGCTGATGGTGGTCAGACAGGTCTCACCCAGGTCATAGATACCGTTCGGCAGGAAGATCTTATCGCCCGGTTGCGCTTGTACGATTGCCATCAGGAACGAAGCCACGTCACCTGCCGGAACGATGAAATAACCCGTGTTCACATCTTTCTCCAAGAAATCCAGCACGTTATATACCACCACTTTGTGGATGTACTGTTTCGCCGTCCAGTTGATAGTCAACCAACCGGCATCACCTTCGTACTGCGCAGTCAGTTCCGTTCCATCCGGTGTCTCGTTCTTCACTACCGGATAGGTAGCCAGCACTTGTTCACCTGCCACTACGTTCACGTCACCGCTCTCCGAATACTTACACAGCGTTACCACCACTACGGCATTACCGGCTACCTGCACGCGAATACTGCCATTGGCATTGAAATACCAACCGTGGTTGTTATAGTAGCTGCCGTCATACACCTCTACCGTCTCGTGATCTTCCGGATAGAAGGTTGCCGATGCAAAGTCATAGGTCTGTACCGAACCTACTGTAACGGTCTCGATCGGCGTTATTTTGGCTTGAATAGTGGTGTTACCGGTAATGGGGTCACCTACCTGCGCCTTCTTGCCGTTGGTATAGAACCAACCGCGGAACGCATAGCCATCTGCGATAACCGGTAAGTCTTCTACAGCATACGGGATAGCCTCTAATGTTGCGCCCTCAATCGTCTCTACTCTACCCAGCTCTGCTCCGTTCTGGTCTTTGAAGATGACCTCACACGGTGTCACTTCTGCAGCCTCAGCAAAGAAATACGGTATATAGGTCTGGCTGCCAATCTCAAAGGTAAGCACACCTGCACCGCCCATATAGATGTACGGCACGTTCTGGTTGTAGTTCGGTTTCTGCTCACCACATTGGATGATCTTGTTGCTAATAGTAGCGTAATACTCTCCGTCTTTCTTCACGGTAATATCCGTTTGGCTATGCTGACAACCGCCGATGGTGAACTTAACCGTTCCATCCACCGGAACCGTGATGGTACCGCCGTAGATACCATGCTGACTTCCATTATAGTTAACACCTGTTACTGTTACGCCTTCGGGCAGTTCGCCGTTTGCGGGCAACAGAACGGAATAAGGATCATCACGAAACTCAATCTGAAAGTCCACAAACGTACGTGCAACTGCTTCTCTAAACTGAATAACCTGCAAGCCTGTCTCTACGCCATTATGACGACAAAGGTAGATATGGTTCTGCTCTGCAGTCAATTCAATCTCGTCCGTACCATATTCAGTCAAAGCTTTGGTAGTACCAATAAGCGTCATTTCCGCTCTCGCAGGAGCCGTAGTACTCTCTCCAGTCCACGTATAGACATCAATATTGGCTGCATTCGAACCACTACGGGGACCAAAACCCAGTTTTAGTTTACCGGCAACTGCAGCTTTGGTAAAATAACAATAACCGCCATCATTGAGTTTGATTCCGCGGAGACCGTTTTTAGTACCCGGTCCGTCGGAGAACTTGCTACCATACGTCAATCCATTGTCCGGATTCGCACTCGGAGCTGCATCCGTGTAGTCCCACAGCAGGTCATTCTCACCTGCCATCATGGCGATGCTCATCAGAGCAACAGCCATCAAAGAGAAGAATTTTTTCATTGTTTATCCATTTAGTTGTTTAGTTCATTATCTGCCAATTATTCGCATTTAGCCATTAAATGCGCTGCAAAGGTACAAAAAATATTTTATATATGCAAGCGCGCATGACATTTTTTAATAAAAAATGCATTTTTGAGCAAAAAAAGCACAAACTTGAAATCATAAATTTGAAATCCGAAATAATTATTGTAACTTTGCACTCGCTTATGAACAGATACACGCTTGGGAAGATAGTGAAGTTCTTCCTCCACTGGCATTATGATGTGCGCGTGACGGGGGAAGACGTATTACGGGACGACAGTGTACACCTCGTTATGCCGAACCATTCGGCGTATATTGATCCGGTTATTCTGTTCGCAGAGGAATGGTGGCTGCCGATGTGTCCGATGAGTGACGAGCGTTTTGTTCGGCATGGTTTGTATGGTCGTTTTCTGAAATTAGCGGATGTGATGGAGGTGCCGGATTTGACCAACAGCGCTATGTCGCGTCAAGAAGGCGTAGAAGCAACCCGTCAACTCAGCCGCGTAGCCATTGATGCACTCGCAGCCGGCAAACCCGTCTGTCTCTACCCCAGCGGACATGTGATGCTCGTCAACCGCGAGGTGATCGGCAACCGGCGTGTGGCGTACGAAGTGTGCCGCGAACTGCCCAAGGGAGCACGCATCATCCTCTGCCGCATGTGGGGACTGGAGCACAGTTGGTTCTCCAAACTGTCCACCGATTGGAAATGGCGGCGCACCGTCACGATCCATTTCGAAGACTGCACAGACGAGGTGCTAACGTGGGCACAGACGCTCAACCGACGCGACTTCAACATCCGTCTTGAAGAGTGGTACAACCAACGAGAACAACAATAAAACAACATATTTTTTAACCTGTAAAATTTTGTGCTATGAATCTGACAATCAATGCCGTAAACTTCGAGATGGCAGAAAAACTCGAGCAGTTTATTGAGAAGAAAATGAATCGTTTTGAGCGTCACTTGGCGGGTGATGACAAGGTAGAAATCCGCATGTCGGTCATCAAGCCGCAGACCAACAACAACAAGGAAGTGAAGGTGCGCATCGCAGGTCTGTTTGCCGAGAAGACCGCCGACACATTCGAAGAGGGTCTGGATGCTTGCCTCAATGCGTTAGAAGGGCAATTAGAGAAACGCAAAAACGCATAAATGGAATCAAAAAAATCGCTTTCGGGCGATTTTTTTTTGCTCTGTCAATCAACAATTCGGCTAATTTTTCCAAAAAAAATAATGAAAATGCGCGTGCGCGCTTGCATATGTCAAAAAAAAGTCGTACCTTTGCACGCTAAATTGCGGTATTGTGTACTTGCGCGAGCGCATACATATAATAATGTTGGTTCTCCTGCTCTGCCCTATAGCAGTGTGGGGACAAGATGTGGCGGATAGTATTCCGCCTTCTATGGATAGTGTAACTCCGCCGGCACCGAAGAAGAGTTCTCTGAACGGACCTGTTTATTATCAAGCAAGTGACTCGATGATCATGATGGGTAACGGCACGGCCTATCTGCACGGAAGAGGAGATCTCAAATACGAGACGATGGAACTGCAATCCGAGTACATTCGCATGAATCTTGACAGCAGCCAGATTTATGCCCGCGGAGTGTATGACAGTCTGAATTATGAATGGCGTGGCAAGCCGGTATTCACAGAGGGGAAGGACACTTATGAGACCAGCGAGATCACATACAACATCAAGACACAGAAAGGTTTTATCCGCCGCGTGGTAACACAGCAGGGCGAAGGATACATCATTGCTGACCGAACAAAGAAACTGCAAGGCGACGTAATGACTATGGCCGGTGGTCAATACACCACCTGCGATGACCACGACCATCCGCATTTTTACCTGAAACTGACCAAAGCCAAAGTAAAACCGGGCGAGTATATCGCTTCTGGTCCGGCGTACCTGGTAGTGGGCGACGTGCCGCTTCCTCTGGCTATTCCGTTCGGTTTCTTTCCTTTCACAGACAGCTACTCCAGCGGATTGATTATGCCTACCTTCGGTGATGACTACAGCCGTGGTTTGTATTTACAGGGCTTGGGATATTATTTTGCCATTTGCGATTATGTAGATCTGCAAATAACCGGCGATATCTACTCCCGCGGTACTTGGGCAGTCCATGCGCAGTCCAAGTATGTCTGGCGCTATCATTTCTCAGGAAGTCTCGACATCAACTACCGTAACGATGTGACCAGCGAGCGTGGCATGCCGGATTATGCCACCAACCGGAACTTCAGCATCAACTGGACACACACGCAGGATCCCAAATTTAACCCCTATTGCACATTCTCCGCGAGTGTAAATTTCTCGACCAGTGGTTATAACCGCAGTAACATCAACAGTTATTACAACGAGAATCTCTATTCGCAGAACACCAAGAGTAGTACCGTCAACTACACGCAGCGTTTTCCGGACAGTCCGTGGAGTCTGAGCATGAGTGCCAGTCTGACGCAGCGGACAAGCGACTCTACCATTTCGCTCACTGCTCCGGAATTGGCAGTCTCCATGAGTACGGTCTATCCGTTCAAAGAACTGCGGAGTGCCGTGCTGAAGAAAAAAGGCAAAGTTGGCGGTAAGGAGCAGTGGTATGAAAAAATCAATCTGCGCTATACTATGAACGGCAAGATAGCGGTGAACAGCATCAAGGAGAAGGATTTCCTGCACTCCGATTTCTTGCGCGACTGGCAGACCGGCATCAAGCACAACCTGCCTGTTAACGCCAGTTTCACGGTATTCAAATACCTCAACATCACACCAACAATCAACATGACCGACCGCATGTATTTCACCCGAGTGGACCGCCGTTGGGACGATGAAGCGCAAGCACTCTCCATGGATACGACAACCGGTTTCTACAACGTGTTTGATTTCAATGTAGGCGTAAGCATGAGTACTAAGTTGTACGGTTTCTATACTCCTCTCAAGAAACTGTTCCCTAACAGCAGAGTGGAGAAATTCCGTCACGTGCTGACACCGTCCATCAGTTTCAATTACCACCCGGATTTCGGAAGAGAGGGATGGGGTTACTACGGCAGTTACGACCAACATGTTTATACCGGCGAAATAGACAGCATTACCGGTCGCCAAATACAGAAGATGGACGAAGCCGGCAATCCTGTCTTCCAGCATCAAATCTACTCGCGTTTCCCGAACGGTATTTACGGGAATGCCACGCGAGGGATGGCAGCGACACTCAATTTCAGTGTGGACAACAATCTGGAGATGAAAGTGGTCAACCGTGAGGACACCACCGGCAAGAACCCGTATAAAGTGGTCAGCCTGATTGACAAGTTTTCTATCTCGGGTGGCTATAACTTTGCCGCCGATAGTATGAATTGGAGCAATTTCAATGTCAACCTGCGTCTCAAGTTCCCTAAGCTGAACAACTACACGCTTACCTTGAGCACCACACTTGACCCATATATGTACGAACTGAATGCATTAGGCAATCCAGTGCGCACCAACAAACAATACTGGCACAACGGACGGTTCCCGCACTGGAGTGGTTTCCGATGGAATTTCAGTTACACATTCAATAACCAGACCATCAAAAAATGGAAAGAAGCAGCCGCCAAACGTCGCGGTGAAAGAATTCCCGGTGACGGAACGGTGAGCGGCGAAGGCGAGGAGCCGATAACGGCTGTCGAACGGGACGAAAACGGACTGATCACAGGCGGTAAGAGCGGCAACAGGTTGGCTGCCGAAACAGACGACGGATATGTCAAAACCGATATCCAGTGGAGTCTTACACTCAGTTATTCGCTGGCATATGCCAACAGCAGCACGTTCAATTATGATAAGATGCAATACGACATGAAACTGTCCAACTACCTCACGCTCAACGGCAATATAGGTTTGGGCAAAGGGTGGAAAGTGAGTGCGAACATGACGTATAACTTTGATTATATGAAAGTTACCTCCTGTACGTTCAATATCAGTCGTGACTTGCACTGCTGGAACATGAGCGCCAGCATTAACCCGCTTGGACCGTTTAAGAGTTACACCTTCCACATCGGTGTGAATGCATCTATTTTGAGCGACCTCAAATATGACAAAAGCAGCAACCAAAGCACCAACTCACGTGTAGAGTGGTGGTAATGATGAATTGATAATTGATCATTGAAAGTTTACAGTAAAAAAGTTATGATAGAGAATCAAAAAGTAGTTTCGGCGACGTACGAGTTGTACATTGCCGGAGAAGAAGGAAAAGAAGAGTTGATGGAGCGTGCCACAGAAGAGGCTCCGTTGACATGGTGTCAAGGCGAAGGGATGATGCTTCCCGCCTTTGAAGCACAAATGGAAGGCAAAGAAATCGGAGACAGTTTCGATTTTGTGCTGGCTCCGAAAGATGCTTACGGTGAGTACCTACAGGAAGGTCTGATGGATCTGCCGAAGAGTATGTTCTTCAACGGCGACGGCGAGTTTGACGAAGAGCGCGTGTATGTAGGCGCTATCGTTCCCATGAACACCGTGGACGGACAGATTGTCAAGGCACAAGTATGCGAAGTAACCGATGAGCAAGTGACCATTGACCTCAACCACCCGTACGCAGGGGAATCACTGCATTTCACCGGTAAGATACTGGCTATCCGTGACGTGACGGAAGGAGAACTGAAAGCCATCCGAAACCCGCACCACTGCGGCAAATGTCACGGACACTGCGGCGACTGCGAAAGCGACTGTAGCGGCAATCACTGCGGTCAAGACGCTTGCAACAACTGCGAGAAATAATTTTATTTATAATTTTTAATTCTTAATTTCTATGGCGAATATTGTGGCTATAGTGGGTCGTCCTAATGTCGGGAAATCGACCCTTTTCAACCGCCTAACGGGCACCCGTCGGGCGATCGTAATGAACACCGCCGGTACGACACGTGACCGGCAGTACGGCAAAGCCGAGTGGTGCGGACGTGAGTTCAGCGTCATTGATACCGGCGGCTGGGTAGTAAACAGCGACGACGCGTTTGAGAGCGAGATCAACCGTCAAGTTGATTTGGCGATTCGCGAAGCGGACGTCGTGCTGCTGGTAGTGGATGTGAACCAAGGTGTGACGGAGTTTGACACCGAGGTAGCACACCTCTTGCGTCAAGCCAAGAAACCGACTATTCTGGCGGTGAACAAAGTAGATACGTTTGAGAACCAGTACGGTGCGGCAGAGTTCTATAAACTCGGCTTGGGCGAACCGTTTGTTGTCTCGGCAGAGAACGGTCTGGGCACCGGTGATTTGTTGGACGAAGTGGTGAGCCGTTTCCGCAAAGAGGATGACAGCGACGAGGAGTTGGAAGAGCTGCCACGTTTCGCTATTGTCGGTCGACCTAATGCCGGTAAGTCGTCTATCCTCAACGCCTTCATCGGCGAAGAGCGCACCATCGTAACCGACATACCGGGCACCACACG
Organism: Paludibacteraceae bacterium; assembly: GCA_017423085.1. Taxonomy (GTDB): domain Bacteria; phylum Bacteroidota; class Bacteroidia; order Bacteroidales; family Paludibacteraceae; genus Colicola. Next base: position 8,367 of record JAFPGA010000219.1, read on the forward strand.
CGACTCCATCTACACGCGCTATAACAAGTTCGGCAAGGACTTCTATCTGGTCGATACAGCCGGCATTCGCAAGAAAGCGAAAGTAACAGAAGATCAGGAGTACTATTCCGTTGTCCGCTCCATCCGCGCAATAGAGAACAGCGACGTGTGCATCCTCATGATTGACGCCACACGCGGCATTGAGGCGCAGGACCTGAATATTTATTCGCTCATCCAGAAGAACAAGAAAGGTCTGGTGGTGTGCATCAATAAATGGGATTTGGTAGAGAGCAAAACGAACGCGGACATCAAGGCGTACGAGAACGCTATCCGCGAACGCATTGCGCCGTTTACCGATTTCCCGATTATCTTCACCAGCGCGTTGACCAAACAGCGTATCTTCAAAGTGGTGGAGACGGCTATCCATGTGTACGAGAACAAGAACAAGAAAGTGCCGACCGCACAACTGAATGAGAAGTTCCTACCACTGATAGAGAACTATCCCCCACCAGCTTGGAAAGGTAAGTACATCAAAATCAAATATTGTACCCAGTTGCCGAATACGCAGATACCGACCTTCGTGTTCTTCGCCAACCTGCCACAGTATGTCAAAGAGCCGTACCGCCGCTTCTTGGAGAACAAACTGCGTGAGTGGTGGGACTTCACGGGAACACCGGTGCAGTTATTTATCCGAGCCAAATAGCCATCAGCCATCAGCCGTCAGAGGTCAGATTTTTAAGAAAAAGAGCACTTTTTGCATTTTTATTTGCATATATGCAAAATTTTTAGTACCTTTGCGCCGCGTTTTATAGGGTAAATGAAGATCATTGGCTTTATATATCATGACGGAAGCACCGAAATGGTGCTCAAAGGCGACAGTTGTCTGCTCAATGGCCGCAAGCCTATGTTTCTTCCCGACTGGACTGCCGAATTAGGCGTAACGGACTGCCTTATTCTGCGTGTAAGCCGTTTGGGGAAAGAGATCGCGCCTAAGTATGCAGACCGTTATTATGACGCTGTTGCTCCGGGTGCAGACTTCATTGCGCTGGACGTAGCACGCGAAGCACAAGCAGCCGGTCAACCCTGGACACGTGCTTTGGCGTTTGACTATTCGCTTGCCATTGGAGAGTGGATTGCGGACAAAGGACAATGGACGATGGACAATTTAGTCCTGACTCCTGAGCAAGCTATTGCAGAAGCAAGCAAAGTGATGACCATTCGGCAAGGAGACTTGATTTATATCCAAGCCAAATGTGCTCCGCGGCTGGTGCAGAAAGAGGATATCATCCGCGTGGAGATAGACGGAGAAGAAAAATTGTATTGTAAGATCAAATGACATTATTGTGCCGCATGGCAAAGAAACAACTCATATTATTTATCCTGCTAATAGGATTGTGTCTGCCGGTAATGGCAGGGATTCACTCCTACACGAATAATTCGGTGCTTAGTGACGGTCACTGGATCAAGATCCGCGTGAGTGAGTCCGGTGTATGCCGCATGAGTTTCAGCGAACTGAGCAATGCGGGTATCAATCCGCAGCAGTTGCGTGTCTTTGGTTACGGCGGTGCACAGTTGTTGCAGGATTTCACCAAACCCAAGTGTGACGATCTGCCACAGGTACCGGTGTATGTCGGAGACGGCTATGTATTGTTCTGGGTGCAAGGTCCGATCAGCTGGACGTACAACGGTACGCGATTTGTGCATACGCGAAACACCTATTCCGACTATGGATATTATTTTCTGACCGACGATGTCGGTGAGTTATTGGCTCCGACAACCGGTGTTGCCGTCAGCGGTACACCCACCGAGATTACCGTCTATCCGCATTATCAGGTACATGACAAAGACTCGCTCAACCTCATTGACCGCTCTGGCGTATCGGGTGGCGGACGCACGTTCTACGGTGAGCAGTTCAAGGTCAATCAGACACGCGGGTTCCTCTTCCAGACTCCGAATGCTATCGAAGGCGAGAACAGCACAGCACATATCGAAGTGGCTGCTTTCTCTTCTAATGTCTCTAATTTCTATGCAACATTGAACAGCGGATACAGCAAAAGTGTGACCATCCGCGCCGCTGCCGACAATTATACTTTTGGTTGTACCGGATCCCTTGACCTCAACACAGTTTCTGCTGCCGGTAGCCAGCGCGTAGATCTGACGCTGCAGAGCAGTAATAGTGCCGCGTTGGGATGGCTCAATTATATCGAGCTCACCACTCCGAGTGCGCTACAGATGACCGGCAGCTGGTTGCCCGTACGCACGACGGTGAATTACAAGCAATCTACACCTGTGCGTTTTCATCTGCAGGGAGCTGATGCCGCTACACAGGTATGGGACATCACCTCACCGGATGCTATCCGTCGAATGGAGACGCAGTTCAGTGACGGCGAACTGACATGGATCGGCACCCAAGAGGACGGTGTGCATGAGTACGTGGCGGTCAACCCGCAAGGCAATTCGTTCGTTCATGCCGACGTAATAGGTGAAGTGGCACATCAAAACCTGCATGCGCTGAACAATATTGACTACGTCATTATCTGTCCGGAGGGTTATGAAGCTATCTCACGGGAGTTGGCACAAGCGCATGAGGAGAAAGAAGCCATCACTTGGTCGGTAGTAACGGATCAGCAGGTGTATAACGAGTTCTCATCCGGTACGCCGGATGCTACCGCTTACCGTTGGCTGATGAAGATGCTCTATGACCGTGCCAATGACGGCATCGGACAAAAGCCGCGTTGGCTACTGCTAATGGGACATGGTACGTTTGACAACCGCAAACTGCTGATCAACTCCGGATCGGCACTGTTGCTGACTTATCAGGCGAAAGACTCTGAAAACGAAGTCAAGGCTTATGCTACCGATGATTATTTCGGTTTCCTCGATGATAACGAGGGCGAGACAGACACCTATGGACGCATGGATATAGGCGTCGGACGTCTGCCGGTGACCAGCATCGCAGAAGCCCGTTCCACCGTAGACAAGCTGATTCGGTACATACGCAATGAGCAGACCGGCAAATGGAAGAACCAGATTGTGTTCCTTGCCGACGACGGCGAACACGGCACACATACAGAGACAGCAGAAGGCAGTGCGGAGCGTTTGCGTCTGAAGAATCCGGATTTTGTGGTCAACAAGATTTATCTGGATGCTTATCCGCAAGAGGTTAATGCCAGCGGCGAGAGTTATCCGCTTGCCAAGAACCGTGTGCAGAACCTGCTTCGTAACGGTGCGCTGTTCTTCGATTATTCCGGGCACGGCGGTTACAATGCCATTACCAACGAATCTATCCTTAACCTCAAGGATATTGAGGATATGACCAACCGCCATCAAGCGTTCTGGTTGTTTGCTACTTGTAACTTCGCTCAGTTCGACGGAGGCAAGCGTTCGGCTGCCGAGGCGGCAGTGCTTAATCCGAACGGCGGCGCAATAGGTATATTGGCAGCTACGCGTACGGTTTATGCCACGCCGAACACAGAGCTCAACCGCAGCGTATGCGACCAACTGTTTGCACACACGGATGCGTTCCACTACAACGCGACCTTGGGCGAAGCGGTAGCCGCAGGTAAGAACAACTTGGGCTATGACTCCAACAAAATGGCATATGTTCTGTTGGGAGACCCGTGTATGCGGCTCAATTACCCGACCGATTACCAAGTGCATACTACGACAGTGATTGATACACTCAATGCGCTGAGCGTGCAGCACGTGGAAGGACAGATAATAGACGAGGACAGTCTGGTAGTCAGTGATTTCAACGGCAAGGTGGATATTACCATTTATGACAAACTGCAAGTCATCACCACCCGTGACAACGACGACAAAACGGATGAAGCCAAATATCTGCAATACAACGATTATCCGAGCACTATTTTCTCCGGTGCAGCTGAAGTAAAGAACGGATTGTTTGCCTACACGTTCATGGTACCCAAAGATATCCGCTATAACTTCGGTAACGGACGCATCGTCTATTATGCCGTAACTACTGACAGTCTGGATATCGCTGAAGCGGTAGGACACTTTGAGGATTTCACGATTGGAGGTACAGGTTCTATTCTGGTTGCCGACACCGTCGGTCCTCAGATGCATATTTATCTGAACACACCCGCTTTCCGTGACGGCGACCGCACCTACTCCACTCCGCGTTTCTTTGCGGATCTCCAGGATGAACACGGCATCAACACTGCCGGCGCAGGTATCGGGCATGACTTGATGCTCATTGTAGATGACGATCCGAAGATGATCTATTCGCTCAACGAGTATTTTACCGCATCGGACAACAGTTATCAGGCCGGTCAAGTCAGTTACCTGATGGAGACGCTGACGGATGGTCCGCACAGCCTCACGTTCCGTGCTTGGGATTTGCTCAACAACAGCACCACCCAGAGCCTGAACTTCATCGTAGAGGCAGGATTGGATCCGTCCATCTACTCTGTCATGACCTATCCGAACCCCGTTCAGGCAGGTAGCGTGATAAACTTGATTGTGAACTACGACCAGCCGGACGAGTTGATACAAACCGAATTGTATCTGTTTAACATCAACGGAAAAATGGTTTATAGCCATACGCAAGACAATCCCGACCAAGTATCCATTAACTTGGCACAGTTGGGTCTCCAACCCGGAATATATGTTTATAACGTACGCATCAAATCCGCGTCCAGCAAATATAGCCAGACGTCGGGCAAAATCATTGTAACCAAATAGCCTATGAAACAAATCGCTTGAAGATTAAAGAACAAAAAGTAACAAAACAAAAACAATTAATACAAACAAATGAAAAAATTACTTATTTCTCTCACAGCTGTATTGTGCGCAGCAACAATGAGCGCTCAGACAGCAATTGATGAAACAAACATTATGAACCCGCTGATTACCTCTATGCCGTCGCTCTCTATTGCGCCGGATGCACGCGCTGCCGGTATGGGTGACATCGGTGTGGCAACAGACGCAGACTTTAACTCGCAGTACTGGAACCCGGCCAAGTACGCTTATATGTACTCGAAGGGCGGTATTACGGCTAACTACACGCCGTGGTTGCGTAAGTTGGTCAGCGACATCGATTTGGCTTACCTCGCCGGTTTCTATAACTTCGGTGACCTGGGAGGCGGTATCGGTGCCAGCTTCCCTTACTTCTCGATGGGTGATGTAGCGCTGACGGAAGCTAACAACCACACGATTCAGAACGTACGTCCGAACGAATGGGCACTGGATCTGAGTTATTTCCGTAAACTGCATGAGTATGTATCGA
>JAFPGA010000220.1 GCA_017423085.1 Paludibacteraceae bacterium
ACGACGAGCGGACATAGACAGGTCCCAAGCCGTGCTGACGACCTGTTTCGTTGGTCACAAAGTCTTTCTCTGCAATCTGGTCGCCCTGTGCGAACATCGTACCTAAGCCGGCATTTTCCGTTGCCGGAGTCGGTTGACGGAAGGTCATGGACGATGTGTTGGTCGTTGTTCCTAACTGACCACCAGTGTAATACCATTCCGGCAGTTCGGTCACAGGATCAGGATCCGGTGTCGGTTGTTTGCAACCAGCTAGGCCGCCTAGGATACCTAGGATAACTAGGCTGTCTAGAAATAGATTCTTTTTCATGATTTTATTTGCTTAATTTTTAATTATTTCGATAGGAGCGGTAATACTTCCTTGTCTAACAAGTCTTCAAGTTCAGCCACTTTGTCAATCGCTGCTTTGACGAGCGGATTGTTCTGCGCGGTGTTCTCAAAGTCGCCGATTTCCTCGATAGCCGAGATTGCATCCTCGATGGCTTTGCGTACGCGTGCATCCAGATCGGCATCCTGACGATAAACGTAGTTGGAGATAGAACGGTCGCCCGCCTGTGCTCCACAATACGCGTGTTGAATAGAACGGATGTTGTCTGCAAAATCGATGGTGGAAGTGCAACTGTAGGGTGACTCGATGTAATCGCGCTCCTCCGGTGTACTGCTGATATAGGGGTTACCCATCTTCAGTTCCGCTACCTCACCGGCAATATCCACACAACCGGCGATGATCTCTTCTGCGGCTTCCTGGTAGGTGACGTAGATCGAACCGGGTTTGCCGGAATTGCTCATCTGCCAACCGTACTTGTCCTCATACAGATCCACTTCACCTTCCTCCAAGAGCGCCATTTTGGCGGGGCTTACTTCACCTGCCCAGCAGTACTCCAGCAAGATGGCTTGCTGTGTCAAGTCCTCTACGATGCCATACAGATAGACTGCTTCGGCATGGGTCAGGTTGGCTGCGTGCGGACGACCTGTACCGACTGCACGACCGTCTTTCTCCACGGATTCAAAAAGCAGATACTCAGCAGCATGGAAACCCTTGAGGGCATAACCGAGTTTATCTCCGACGTAGGCACCACCCTCTTCTTCGATAGCTGCCATACGCGCCGAGTCATGCAACAGGGCGTTCATCGCGTTGAAATCCAAGGGCCATGAGTCAATGTGCGGGTCGATGTTGTGCGATGCAGCAGGTCCGTAAAGGAACGCTTCACTCTGCTCCCAATGCTTACGCATGAGTCGCCATGAGGTGCCGGCATCCTCCATGAGTTTGCTGTAATCCTCGCCCTTCGTCACCTTGTCGAGAATCTGTTCGGTTTGCTCCAACAGCGTCATTCCGGCATCCGCCATAGCACTGTAAGTTGCAATAACTGTATTGTTTACATACGGCGTAACAGCTTGCTGCAGCGCCGTTTCCTTGTCCGAGGTGACATCTCCGCCGCCTCCACCGCATGCCACCAAAGCCAGTGCACATGCAACCAAAAGAATACTTTTTTTCATATGATTAAATGATTATAGTTGGTAAAATCCTGCATATACAATACCTACAGCGAATTGCGGTTCGTCGTTGTACAGTTTCCCGCGCGTACCGTCCGCGCGCGTTCCTTGTTTGAGAATACCATACGAGAACTCGGCTTTCACACCAATCTGCTTGATGGGGAAATAGTTGATTCCCACCGCTGCGCGATGCCGACCGCACCACGAATACATATCCGTCGGTTTGTTGTCGTAGCGAAGCATCGAGTCGTAGTAGTCGTATCTGCCGAAGAGATAGAACTGCTGATTGGTGATTGCCGATTGGTGATTTTTTGCCAGGCTGAAGAAATCGTAGCCTATCTCTATGCCGGCAGCAACTGCATCCGATGCCACCCACTGTTTGCTGGACACGGAGCCTTTGCGCATGGCGATGTTGTACTGGGTAATCGCCGCTGCGTCACTCAAGTGACCGTAAGTGGCACTGCCGCGGACAATGAGTCCGTAGTCTTTGTAAGCAAAGTCGAAACTGCCGATGGTAACTGTTCCCTTGACATCCTTGTAGGCACTGGCATCCAGTTCGGCGTTCGTCTTGCTGAGCGTGTTGCGGAACGAGTTGCCGCAGTAGCCGGACAAAGAGAGCCGCAGCCCTTTGACACCCGTATAATCGATGCGCGCTGCACCGGCAAAGACATTTGCCAGTTTGAATTCGTACGGGCTGCCCGTGCCCGGTTTGATCCAGTTCTTGCGGTTGAAACGGTCACTGTCGAGTCCGGGAAGGAACATAGCCTGATAGTGCCAGCCATTAGGTGTTGAACCCATGAATGTCAGTGCCACTTCATGCCATGTGCTGGGCATGATGGTGAATTCACCTTCGTTACGGTACACGCCGAAATACTCGGTCGATTCGTGGTGGGCATTGAGTGCTCCGACCGGAATGACCTGCATACCGGCACGAATGATGGCGTATCTGTTGAACGCTTTTTGCAACCAGAACTGCTCCAGCGCCACTTCACCGCCGCGCTCGATCTCCGATTCGTACTCGCCGCCTTCTTCCTCTTCTATCTCGATGGCGGATTCTGTGCCTCCGTGCTCGAACTCAATCTCCGTGCCGACACTCCAGCCCTTACCGAAATCATATCCCATATAGATGACCACATGCGGCAGGTCGAACTCGCCGAAATGGTCATTGGCGTATTTCTCGGGATTCTTGCCGTAGCGAAGGTAGTTGTTCGAATACCAGCAATGCTTGGCGGTGATCTCACCGTAGCCACCGATGGTAAAGCGCCCGCGTCTCCCTATTTGTTGGGATGAATCGGAAGACGGATGAGGAACGGCAGCTTGTTCTTCCAGCCGTTCAACGCGCTGAATAAGCATTTGCAAATCCGCACTGCTCACCATGACACTATCCTCCGCATACGCACACAACACATACATTATCAAAACAATAGAAATGATTGCCTGTTTTCTCATAGATCTTGTCCCCTTCTTGTTTCCACATAGATTTTTCATGATACAAAATTACTGCTTTTTGCACACATGAACAATACCAAAATATGGGGATTTTTCCTCCCACTCTTGCGTAAGTGGGATTTTTTTTGTAATTTTGCACCCGATTTTGGTAAAATAGATTCATGTACAAAGGCAGCGACAAGATATTTGACTTAATGGCGCACGAAGAGGACGCGATACAGATCATCAGCCGTTTCGGGTTGGAGATGGGTGTCGGCGAACAGACAATTGATCAGGTTTGCGAAGCGCACGGTGTTCACACACCCACTTTTCTGGCTATCGTCAATTATAAGGTCTTCAAACAGCGCGCTATCCCCGATGATATCGATATCCCGACCCTGCAGCGCTATTTGCACAATGCACATGCCTATTTCCTCGATTTCCGTCTGCCGAGACTGCGTCGGGCACTCGTTGAAGCGATCATTCCGGCAGATCCGACAACCAAGATTCCGGGACTGATACTTCGCTGCTACGACGAGTTCGTCGAAGAGATTCGCACGCATATCGAGCATGAGAATGCCGGATTGTTCGAGGAGCATGAGCACGATGACCAACGTATCACCGACAAACTGACGGAGATCAAAAACCTCATCATCAAGTATTATCCGTCCCCTGTAACCGGTAACCCGTCTCCCGTAACCTATACGCTCATCAGCGTCATGTCTGACTTGTGGCATACGGAGCAGGATTTTGCAGACCACTGCGCCATAGAGGACGATATTCTGCGTCCGGCACTTACCCAGGAGGAACCGCACCATGCGCCCGAAAAAGAATACAAGGGTACCGAAGAACTCTCGGACCGCGAACGGGATGTGCTCATTCAGGTTGTGCGGGGACTGAGCAACAAGGAAATAGCCAATGTGCTCTTTATCTCCACCCACACCGTTATCTCGCACCGCAAGAACATCACTCGCAAACTCAATATCCATTCCACCGCCGGATTGACGGTCTATGCGATTGTCAACCACCTCGTGGATCT
>JAFPGA010000221.1 GCA_017423085.1 Paludibacteraceae bacterium
ATCGAAATAATTAAAAATTAAGCAAATAAAATCATGAAAAAGGAATTTTTAGTAATGGCTCTGGCAACCGTTGCCCTCGTCGCGTGTAGGCCCGGCGGAGGTGGTGGAGAAGAGCCTCAAGCCGAACTGCCGGAATGGTATTACACCGGTGGTCAGTTAGGAACAACGACCAACACATCGTCCATGACCTTCCGTCAACCGACTCCGGCAACGGAAAATGCCGGCTTAGGTACGATGTTCGCACAGGGCGACCAGATTGCCGAGAAAGACTTTGTGACCAACGAAACAGGTCGTCAGCACGGCTTGGGACCTGTCTATGTCCGCTCGTCCTGTCAGCACTGCCACCCGAACTACAGCCACGGAACGTCTGTTCCCGAAGGAACCTACAACGCTTCGGAAGTGGGCAACGGTACGCTGCTTGTTGTGATTAATCCGGCTACACAAGCCTATGTGCCTTGGTTGGCGGGCATGCCGCAACTCTTCGGCGCTGCACCGTTCAAAGCACCGCTGGATCCGGACCAGATCACCGTTACTTGGAAAACGGCAACCGATGAGCACGGCAACCGTTTTGCAGATGGCGAGACCTACGAACTCCGCTATCCGGAAGTACACATGCCGAACACGGCTGTCTATGTCTATAATCAAGGCTACCGCGACCCGGACGGCTTGTTGGAGAACGAGAGCTATGAAGTCAAACTGGAGAACACCATTGGTGTCTACGGCTCTGGACTCTTGGACGCCATCACCGACGCAGACATCATCGCCCAGTACGAAAAAGAGGCTGCCGACGGCAAGCTCCAGAACGGTCTTAACCCTGCTTTCTGGAATGGTAGTTTCCAAACATCCGGCTACTACAAGAACGATCCGCAGTGGGGTCCGAAGCGTTTCACGTATGCCCTCACACGCGGTCCTATCATGGACGCAGCAGGAGCCAACGCCATCTGGAACATCACCAACGTCACCCGTTCCGACCGTCAGTACCATTACCTCGACCTCAATGGTACTATCTATGCCGAGTACGCTTCCAAAGATCCGGAAGTACAGGCTGAATTCGGTACCGAGCAGGAGATCTACGACTATTTGACCAGCAAGACACTCCCGGCAGAAATGACCGATGAAGAGTTCACGCAAGTCATGGTATGGCACCGCGGTTTGGCGGTTCCGGCAGCACGTAACGTCACCGACTCCACCGTCCTTCGTGGTAAAGCACTGTTCACACAGATCGGTTGTGACTACTGCCATCGTCCGACATGGACCACAGGTGCGGATGAAGTGCGTGATCCGAACCATTTCCCGGTAACGGCTGCTATGCCGCGCTATCCGAACCAGAAGATTTGGCCTTATACCGACATGGTTCAGCATAAACTGTGCATGGAGAATGATATCCGTACCGGTTGGTGCCGCACGACACCGTTGTGGGGTAGAGGATTACACCGCAAAGCGACCGGAGACGCGTACGAAGCACGTATGCACGACACCCGCGCACGTAACGTCATAGAGGCGATCATGTGGCACGGCTACAGCTCACAATCCGATGCTTACTGGCCCACGCAGCAGTTCTATAACTTACCCAAAGAAGACCGCGATGCCATCGTTGCTTTCATCAATGCGATTTAAGCATTCAGTAGTCAGATTTCAGAATTCAGTTTTAGAATTTAACCTAAAAAAGCGGCTTACGAGTCGCTTTTTTGTGTTTTTTACTTGCATATGTCAAAAAAAAGCACTAACTTTGCAGCCAAAAGTTGCAAAGATTAACTAAAATGAATTTATCAACGCTCATAAAACAATACTTCCCGACCTCCGATAACGATGTCACGATTGATGTTTTTGACGAGAAAAACATATACGACGTTTATCATCGTGTCGTGAGGGTTTGTTATTGGAAGTAC
>JAFPGA010000222.1 GCA_017423085.1 Paludibacteraceae bacterium
CCATGCCGGCTATCAGCTGCAATTGGCTGCAAGTTACCAGTTTATGCATGACGATATGAGAATGGACAATGATTATACTCCTGCAGATATCTTCACGCTGCAACAAACCCAACGACAACATAATGCTACCTTGGATGCTCTCCTGCGTGCTCCCAAGCCTTGCTCGTGGTACGAATGGACGGTGGGACTAAGCAGTTTTGCGAAAGCCAACACCATGCATGCCCCGGTAGTGTTTATGCGTGAAGGTATAGACGAGTTGATCTTGGGCAATGCTAATCGGGGCATCCGGATGGTTTTTCCGGACGATTCCATTGAGATATCCAACACTACGCTACCTATCCCAAGCTCTTTTGAACTCTTCAACGCCGGAGCAGCGGTGTACCATCAGAGCCATTTTCAGTTAGGCAACTGGCACCTCAACGTAGGCGTGCGTATTGATTATGAACATGTGCGCATGAACTATCGGAGTACTGCCGATGTCAACTACCGCTTTACGATGATCATGGACGACTTTGCAGATGTGCATACCGAGATCAAAGGCAAACAAGCAGACCATTTCATTCAAGTGCTACCTAAACTCGCTCTATCCTATGAGGGAACATGGGGAACGGTCTATGGATATGCTGCAAAAGGCTATAAAGCAGGAGGATACAATCCGCAGATCTTCAGTACCATTACCCAAAATCAAGTCATGACCGATCTGGCGGCAGATATGGGGTTGCACCTCGATATGGCCGATCCTCGTTTCATGGATGTAACTATCACGCGCTATCGACCCGAAACCGATTGGACCTTCGAGATAGGCGGACATTTTACACCTGTTGAAGGACTGAAAATAGATGTCGATGCCTTTCATATTCAGTGTTTTGACCAGCAAGTGACCATTTTCCCGAACGGAAAGACCACCGGTCGCATGATGGCGAACGCTGCCCATTCACGGATTTGGGGCGCTGAGGCTGCACTCCGGTATCGTTGGAACAAAGGCGCATGGCAAGGTGTCCTCAATGCCTCATATGGCTTTACCGATGCACGCTTTATCACCTTCAACGACGGTATGGGCGATTATTCGGGGAACGTCATTCCTTATGCGCCGCAACATACCGCCCATCTCCTGTGTGAAGTGGATTACCGAGTCGGGCATAAATGGCTGGAACGTATAGGAATCACCCTCAAAGGGGATGGAGTAGGGAGTATCTATTGGAATGAGCAAAACGATTGTTGGCAGCCGTTTTATGGCCTGTTAGGTGCTACGCTGACTGTGGAATGGCAGTATGTCAAACTGCAACTATGGGGCAGAAACCTGACGGACACGAAGTACGATGTATTCTATTTCCGATCGATGGGTAACGATTTTCTGCAACATGGTAAGCCAAGAGAATTAGGCGCAACAATAGTATTGGATATTTAATAATTATATAGGATATGAAAAAGATTTTCACTTTTATTGTTTTGGCGGGTTTGTTCGCTTCCTGCAGTATTAACAGTCCCGAACCGGAAATAACGGACGAAACCGAAGCATATGAGGCACTCGGTACCTTGCTTATCCCCTCATCCGGTTTTACCAAAGAGAACCTACGTACCAAGGTAGTGCTCGTGGACCGGGAAAAACTCGATATCTATATGTTTGATGTCAAGTTTGCGGCGCTAATGCCGGTGACGATAGACATGGTCATCAGTGGGGTTCCGTACGTACAGAACGGTTCGTTTATCTCTTTCTACGGCGATAGTATTGTGCCCTATGCCGGCAATAAACCGTACGAGAAATACATTGTAACAGAATTGGAGGGTAGCATAACGGCTGATTCGATGTTTATCTCCAATAACTACGGCGATACACCCAGCATCTACAGAGGAGCATTGAAACAATGAACTTCGAAGGCATTCTTTTGGGCGCAGGGGCGTTCCTGTGTATCGGACTTTTTCACCCGCTGGTCATCAAGGCGGAGTACTATTTTGGTGTCAAGTCCTGGTGGGCGTTTCTCCTCGTCGGCCTATTGGCTGCAGCCGGCTCATTATTCGTAGAGAACACGTACCTGTCGATCTTTCTGGGCATCTTTGCCTTCTCGGCTTTCTGGGGCATAGGCGAGGTGTTTCACCAACGCGAACGTGTCCGCAAGGGTTGGTTCCCCATGAACCCCAAACGTAAAAACGAGTACTAAAAATAACTGCAAAAGCAAAATAATCCTGCATATACTTGCATATGTGGGATTTTTTTTGTACCTTTGCGCCGTAAACGACGCAAATATGAAAAACGAAGTAATCGTACCCCCGGTGGGTAAAGAAATCAAAACAACCGAACTAATCCGCACGTCGCAGAGTTGGGATGGTGTGCAGTTGCCGAATTTTCCGAACGGCAAGCCGGAGTTAACTGTGTTACGCATGACATTTCCCGTAGGAGCCGTGACAGGCTGGCATCATCATACAGCGGTTAACTACGGCATCGTAGAACAAGGCGACTTGACCATTGTATGCCAAGACGGCAGCGAACGCACGTTCCATGAGGGCGAAGCGTTGGTGGAAGTGGTTGGCACGATCCACCGCGGTGAGAACCGCGGTACCAAGCCCGTTGTTCTCAATATGTTCTACTTCGCTGAACCTGGACAAGTATTAACCATCCAACATCCGGAGATTGTATAATGGAAATAGTGGACCTCTTGGAATATAGTGAACGAGCACAGCTTAGGGCGTGGTTTGAACATAATGCAGCATCCGCAAAATGCTGTTGGATTGCGGTGTACCGCGGAAAGAAGAAACCCGAAGGCGTGTGTCTGCCGTATTTGGATGTGGTAGAAGAATCACTCTGTTTCGGATGGATCGACTCAACACTCAAACGTCTGCTGGACGGTCGATTGGCGCAACGCCTCTCTCCGCGGCAGAAAAAGAGCCATTGGACAGAACTGAATAAACAACGCTGTGCTGACTTGGAAGCCCGCGGTCTGATGACCGACTTTGGACGTGCAGCATTACAAAGAGCGGACAAGTTAGATAATTTAGTGATATGAAAACATTTCGTAACATAGCCGGCTACGTGCTTGGCGGAGTAATGTTCGTCGTGCTGTTGCCGACGATTATGTGGTTGGCATCAGGAATGCCGGCATTAGAACATGTCGGAGCTTTGCGCGCTTCCATCACGGGCGTGCTGATACTCGGCGGATTGGCGCTGAGTATTTGGACAATTGTCTATATGAAACGTCGCGGCAAAGGAAACCCAATGGACGCGTTTGACCACGAGATAGGTTCGCGCACGCAACATCTGATGACCGACGGTCCGTATCGTCTCAACCGCAATCCGATGTTGACGGGTACATTTATCTATCTGCTTGGATATATCGTGTGGCTGTGGACGTGGCAAGCCTTACTGGTATGGGGCATCTTTGTGGTGATAATGCTGGTACAAGTGTTGAGCGAAGAGAAACGTCTGCACCGTGACTTCGGCGAAGAGTACGAAGATTATTGCAAACGTACCGGTCGGTTCTTGCCGTTTACATGTAAAAGATGACATCGAACTCGATGACAACAAAAAAGGAGCCACGTTTGTGACTCCTTTTTGCGGTGCGGACGAGACTCGAAAATTACACTTGTGCAATAATCGTTCTCACTTTTTCTCCTGACTATCAATCAGTTAGTTAGCAAATTCAAGTATCATTTTACGTTAGGACAGTTTGGGCGTTCCCTCCATAGTTCTGCAGATCATCCTCTCCAGAGCTACGTCGGTCGGGCTTTGCAGGGGTTCACAAGTTCCGCATTAGTAACTAATACCGTAGCCCTTCCAATCCCTAACGCAGGGGAA
>JAFPGA010000223.1 GCA_017423085.1 Paludibacteraceae bacterium
AAGCCGTCTGTTCGGGCATAACGACCGGAAATACCGACACCAAACTTATCGTTCACCGGTTCATAGTACGAAGCCTGTGCACGTATGGTATTGGCTGTACCGTAAGTTGCTTGGGCGCGTATAGTGCGTGTACTTAAATCCAAAGGTTGAATAGTGCGTATTTCCATGACTCCTGCCGGTGAGTTACGTCCGTACAGACTGCCTTGCGGACCACGGAGCATCTCTATGCGCTTCACGTCTTGCAGCACATGGTCATACATATTCTTATCAAACAGCGGGATACCATCCACTACCATTCCCATTACCGGTTCGTTGATTCGGCTTCCCATGCCTCGGATATAAATACTGCTGGTCATCGCTGAGCCATAATCAGGCATATAGACGTTCGGCACGAGGTTGCTTACTTCTTTGGGTGTATTCACTTGTGCCTGCTCAATAAGTCTTCCGTCCAGCACGCTCACTTGTAACTGCTGCTTGGAAACAGGTATCGCTACCCGCGACACCGACACTTCGATATCGGGTAATACGACTGTATCGGACACTATCTCAGCGCCATATGTCGATACAACTAACAGACATAATATGAATAGTACCTTTGCTCGCATATAAAAGCGGCGACAAAGGTACTAAAATTTTCTTAAACTTTGCTTAAGATTTTCTTAAGAATCCTCAAATTCACTATAAATTGGGATGCGCAACTCGTTGATAGTGCCGTTAAGGTCCAGCGAGAGGATAAAATGCTGCATAGTCAGTTTGGAACTCAGGCGTAACACACCCGGTTGAGCGGAAGGCAGAAAGGCTGTCAGAATGCTGTCTAACATCTGCCGCAAGGCGTTCGGTTCAATGGTAATCTCGTTCACAAAGGGTGTCAGATGTAATTGTGCCACGAGGCCTTTGGCATTGATTTCTGTCTCACGGCTACGTAGCCATTCCATAAGGAATGCTTGTAGGTCAATCGTGTAATGTGTCGCCTTCTGCTCAATATGGAAGATAAAACCTATTCCACGAATGGTCTCTATGGGTTCTTTGTTTGTCCAGCCTAACTTGCGCCGCAAGGCGTTGAGATGCACGTCTATCGTACCGGTGTCATACTGAAAACGGTCACCCCATACGTGGTCTAACAACATCTGCCGCGTACAAATCCTATTCGGACGTGCAGAGAGATAATCTAACAGTCCATACTCCAATCCTGTCAGATGAATTTCCTGCCCGTCTTTGCGCACACTCCGCTGCTCGCGGTCAAGTTCAATATGGTTGGTAATTGCGGTATACATTTTTATTACTGTATTGTTTTTCGTGCAAAGTCAAACAACGCTTTGGGCAAGTGGCCGTATCCGTCGGGATGCTTATTCATACCTTTCTAATCACTTTCGCGGGATTACCGGCGGCAATGGAGTTGGAAGGAATATCGTGCGTCACGACCGAACCGGCGCCTATCGTGCAGTTGTCACCAATCGTCACGCCGGGTAGGATGGTCACGTTGCCGCCGATCCACACACTATTGCCTATTGTTACCGGTTTTGCCCACTCTTTACGTGTGTTGCGCTCCGGGGGGTTCGTGCTATGACACGCACAATAGATTTGCACGTGCGGCCCCATGAAACAGTCATCGCCGATGGTCACGTACGCCTCGTCCAGAATCGTCAGTCCGAAGTTGGCAAAGAACCGCTTACCGACACGGATATGCTTGCCGTAATCGCAGTAGAAAGGCTGATTGATGAAGGTATCTTCATCTGCCTGTCCGAGCATGTCTCGTAACATCCGATTGCGTGCGGCAAAATCCGTCGGCAGCAGGTTGTTGTACTGCTGACACAGCACCTTGACGGCATTCAGGTCTTTGAGCAGTTCAGCATCACAGGCATCGTACAGCTCACCTGCCAACATTTTTTCGCGTTCTGTTTTCATTTCTTCTTACTATATTTAGCTTTTACGATTTCGTAGGAGTTACGGGTGAGGACTTTCAGTAACTCATCCGGCGCGGTATGAGGGGATATCGTTAATACTTTACTATTGTTCCTATCGGGGCGTCCAACAGGTTGATATTATGTTTGGCTGCGATATTGCGGGCCACGCTGTCCGGTTCTGACCAAGGATGGACAGAGAGCGCGAACTTGTCATGGTGAACGGTGAAGACCTGCTTGGCTTGGAGGTCGAGGATGACTTTTTCAAGGTCTTCGGGCATGGTGTGGATGTATTTCCAACTATCGTTATACTGACCGTTTTCCAAGAGTGCCAAATCAACCAAGCCGAAACGCTCGTGTATTTCCGCAAACCGCTTGTCATAACCTCCGTCACCGCCTATATAGACCTTACGACCACCTGCTTCCACCATGAACGATGCCCAAAGCGTTTGATTACGTTTGCTTAATAATCGGTTGCTAAAATGCCTGGACGGTAAGCAGGTTATTTGGCTATTGGCTATTAGCTGTTGGCTATTGGCTTTTTCGTACCAATCCATTTCCGTAATTATCTCGTCCTTATAGCCCCAATAGTGCAAGTAGTCGGCGATGCCGAGCGGACAAATAACGTGTTTCACGCGGTCTCGTATGTCACGCAGGGTCGCGTACTCCAAGTGATCCCAATGCTCGTGCGTGATAATGAGCACGTCGATGTCCGGCAAGTCGTTCGGTCTGTAGATGTCGGTACCCGCAAATGGTCTCATCATCATCGTTGCAGGCCATTCGGGTTTGAGTACCGGATCCACAAGAAATCGTTTGCCATTCAAGCAGAACAGATACGATGAGTGCCCGAACCACACGAGCCAATCGCTATCGGTCGGCAGGTTCTTGAGGTCGGTCTTGACGGCTGGTATTGGTTCGTTCGGCACGCGCGCTGTATTAGGACGCGTGAGGAAATTCCACATCTGCTGCCCTACACTCTCATTACCCGTGAACTGCGGTGTCGGTTCTTGGTTCCGGAACATCCCGTCTCGGTAATTCGGTGACGCCTGTATCCGTTCTTTTGACACATGTCGCCACAGCCCGAACGCGGGATGTGACAATACCGCCAACCCTGCTCCGACAAGCAGCAGAATGACACCTAATATGATTAGTAACACTTTCTTTTGCATATCTCTTTCAGCTCCACGCAATCACGCTCGTACTGACGGTCGACGAAGTTTTTCTAATTCTAATAATTGTTTCTTGCGGTTGGGACCATAGGCATAACCACCTAATGTGCCATTTGTTCAGATAGTTATGCTTATTGAGGGCTGCATGACTATCACGGCGACTCCTTCTAAAGCGGGTGCAAAGGTACGAAAAAAATCCCACATATGCAAGCATATGCAGGATTTTTTTTCATTTATCCGAGAAGATGTATTCAATCGGCTCAAAGGATTGTACTATGTGTGCTATCGCTTTCATAGTTACCATCCAAAGCCACCTCCGCCGGGGCCTCCGCCGGAACTGCTGGAATATGAGGATAAGGTAACAGATGAGCCACCGCTGACTGTTGCCGGGTAATAACCGACACCATCGAAGATCGCAGTACCACCGGCTGTAATACCCGATTTGAGAGTTGGTGTAGATGCACCGGAAACGACCATTGTACTGCCACCGCTACTTGGGGTTTTGAAGGCAAATACGTTGTTGCCTACCGTTAGTGCGTACCAGGTGTTCTTACTCCACGATCCGCTACTACTTCCTCCGCCACCCGGACGACCACCGCCTCCGGATGAAGACCCCGTCGAATAGCAACTCTGACTAAGACTTGCACCGCTCTCCAGACCACCGATAGCTACGATTGTACCGCCGGTGACATACAGTTTGTAACCACCTTCGGTATTGGCGTCGATGGCTACTTCCGGTGAGGAAGCACCGATAGCATATACCAGACCGCCTTGGATGTAGCAGTTACCGTTCGCATCGATGCCGTCATTATTGGTAGCACGCGCATAGACGAGTACTCCGGAAATGGTCAATGTCGAAGCGGAGTTGATCGCATCGTCATAAGCGTTGACAGCAATCTCACCGCCGGTGATATTCAGCGTACTCTTGCTCTCCAAGCCTTCACCTCCTGCGCCGGAAGTGGTAATCGAGATCTTACCGCCAGAGATAGTGATAGCGCCATCTATCTTGATTCCTTTCGGAGAGGATTTATAGTTGGTGGAGTATCGATCCAACGTACTGGAATTGGAAACGGTAGAGATCGTTCCGGTAGAAGAAGCCACTACGGCTTGACCGCTGGTGGAAATCGTGATAGCAGCTGAATCGCTTACCACGAACGTGCCGTCACCGCTGATACCCTTGCCTCCTGCACCGGTGCTCTTCAGATTGAGCGTACCGCCGCTGATGGCGATA
>JAFPGA010000224.1 GCA_017423085.1 Paludibacteraceae bacterium
CTGGCACTCGTTCATGGCAAATGCCGTGATACCAAATTTCAGTTTGGTGTTGTACGCCTCGCAGAACGTCACTGCCACCGTGTTGCGGATGGTCAGCACATCCGTCGAGTCCTTCGTCTTGGAGTTGTTGTAATACGTGGTGTCGTAGAAACTCTGATTCGCCGTCTTCTCAATATACCGCCTGTTGGAGTTGTTGGTCTCGAAAATATGACTGAACGTCATCAGCGGGATATACTCCACTTTGATGGTGTCGTGCTTCACCCGTCGCCCGTCTTCTATCACATCTATCGAATCGTGATACTCCCGCTCTGTGGTAATAGCGTACTGATTGTGCAGATACCCGCTCAGGTATCGGTATCCGGTCATCGCGTTCAGTCTCACCGGCATATCTTCCGGACTCAGACTACTGGTCAACTGACTGATATCTTTCAAACCGCCGTTGTCATACGAACTGAGTTGACTCCACCCGAAGGCGGCATGCATACTGTAATGTGCACCGTCGTAACTGCCCCATATCGAACCGCGGTATAACTTACCGGCTGTGTTGGCGTAGTGACCGACCGAATTCAAATAGTCCATCTCAATGCCCAGGTTCAACCGCTTGCCGAGGTTGCCGGTGAAAAGAAAATCAATGTCGTTCTCCTCATGACCGGTCACAAAGCCTTTCTTGTATGCCACCGTCGAGTAGGGGGTAGTCGTATTGAAATAGCGTTGCTGCTGCGGTGTCACCACGTAAGGCGTCAGACTCCACGCAAACGGATCGTCAATCGTGCGCACACGGTCATTGACAATACGGCTCTCAATCGGCGAAACCAATACGTTTCCGTTTGTCACGCTGCTCAACGAGTAGAGTTGCTGCACGTCGATATCGTGGTAATTGAGCATCGCCGTGTCGGTGAACGCAATCGTATCGGCTACCGCACTCAGACTCGACATCTGCCATGTGTGAATGATGGTAGGTGTACGGGGCTGCTTGGCAGCGGCCACAAGGGTCGCTGCCAACAGCACTAATACTATTCCGATACGTTTTTTCAAAGAAACTGAAATCCTTAGCCTTTAGCCTTACGCCATTAGCCTTTCTTTGCTTTCTTGAGTTTTTCGTTCAGTTGCTGAATCTCCTCTTCCTGATTACGGATGGTCTTGAGCAGTTCGTTCAATTCCTCGTTCTCAATCGTGGTCGGGTATTGCTCTTCCACGGTCTGCAGGAAATCAGACAGCACGTTCATGTAGTTGATGAATGCGTCATAAGCTGACTCATACTGTGTCTCGCCTTGGTCGATGTGGTTCATGTAGTGCAGATAGTTCACATCTTGCAGACGCAACCAGTTGGTCTTCAGGCTCTTGTCTTGGCACAGATGAACGCGCTCTGCTACAGCGAACAGCTTATGGATAGCTTCTTGCTGCAGATCATTGCCGGCATACATGCTCAGGTCTTTTGCCTCGCCGCTCCAGGTCAACGGGTACGGGCTCGACAACACATCATTAGCTGCCAACTTCTTCGCTGCCTCGGCAGGGGTCATGAAGCCCATCTCGCGCTCCAGAACGTAGTACGGCAGTGCCTTAAGGAAATCGAAGATACCCGTTCCGGCATTCTGACGTACACCGAATGTCTCGGCACCTACCCAGATGTTGATGATCTCATCCTCTTCCGGCAGGGACTGCAACATATTCGCATATTTCTCCGCATCCATCGGGAAATTTGCCCAACCCGGATCCGAGAAATGGAAACTCAACTCGTCGCTCAGATTCGTGTTGCGCAGCAGCACTTTCATCTTCGGAGCACCGGCGGACTGATAGAGATGGTTCGGTGTCTTCCAGCTGATGATGTGCTTGGCACCTTCGGACAGCATCACTTTGTAACCCATCTTGTTCAGTTGGTAAGCCGTCTCATCGGTGTACAGCAACTCGGTGTTCCAGATCGTGGTAGCCTTCACGCCGAAGATCGACTCCAGCAACTCAGCCTGTTTCTTGAACTGCTCTTTCATCTCGCTCTCGTTGTACTCCGATGCCAGCGAATAACTGTACGGGGTAGCCAAGAACTCAACGCACTTGGTAGCAGCCAACTCTTTGAGGATATCAATCATCTCGGGATTGAACTGCTCAAACATCTCAATCATCGTTCCGCTTACGCTCAACGCGCAGTGGAACTTGCCCTTACTCAGCTTAATCATGTCATTGATGATCTGGCAAAGCGGCATGTACGAAGTTTGAACAAGCCAGTTTACATGTTCTTCCGTTGCCATGTCATCGTAGTAGTAATGATCATGACCGATTTCGAAGAAACGATAGCGCTTCAGACGGTACGGACTGTGCATCTGGAAGCAGAAACATATATTTTTCATAATGATTATAATTTGTCAATGATTAAATAATTCCATCGTACATAAATCGTACATTGTACATTTGTCCTTTGTACATTACAAGGTATGGTTAATCACACCGTCATAGATTCTGCGTACTTTCAGTCCCGCGTCAGACCACTTGATGTTGTTGACTTCCGCCATACCTAACTCGTGCAGACTCTTGTACATTGCCGGGTACTTGACGATCGCATAGATCGCATCGGCCATGGCATCAATGTCCCAGTAGTCGGTCTTGATGGCGTGCTGCAGGATCTCGGCACAACCGGACTGATGCGAAATGATCGACGGACAGCCGACTTGCATTGCCTCCAACGGACTGATACCGAACGGTTCGCTCACGGACGGCATGATATATACGTCGCTCATCGCCAGCATCTCCTGTACCTGCTTGCCGCGCATGAAGCCCGGGAAGTGGAACTTATCGGCGATACCGCGCTTGGCTACCAAGTCAATCATCTCCGCCATCTTGTCACCGCTACCGGCCATCACGAAACGAACACCGTCTGTCTTGCTCAGCACGCGCGCTGCGGCTTCTACGAAATACTCCGGTCCTTTCTGCATCGTGATACGACCCAGGAAAGTAACCAGTTTGTCCTTGCGCTCGGGTTTCTTGAACTCTTCAGGATGAGCGAGTGGTTCAACCGCATTGTGTACGGTACTTACCTTACGCGGGTCGATGCCGTATTTCTCGATCACCGTGTTACGCGTCAGGTTACTTACGCAAATGATATGATCCGCTTCGTCCATGCCGCGCTTCTCAATCGCATAAACCGTCGGATTGACGTTACCGCGGCTTCTGTCAAAGTCTGTAGCATGTACGTGGATAACAAGCGGCTTGCCGCTGATCTGCTTGGCAAACACACCGGCCGGATAGGTCAACCAGTCGTGACTGTGGATGATATCAAAATCCAGACTGTGTGCTAACACACTCGCTACCGCTTCGTAGTTACCGATCTCCTCAATCAAGTTGTCCGGATAACGACCCGAGAAACCGATGCAGCCCAGATCATCCGTTCCGATACGACGATAGTCGTAATGAATACCGTTACGGAAATGGAAATACTCTTCGGGGCTCATCTTGCCCTCCATACGCTGCTTGACGTAGTCGTAACTGTTTTCTTTCCAAACAACAGGCACACTGTTGGCGCCGATGATGCGCAGGAAAGACTGATCTTCGTCACCCCACGGTTTCGGGATCACGAACGTGATCTCCATGTCTTTTTGCTCACTCATACCGCGAGTCAAACCGTAACTCGCTGTGCCCAAACCACCTAAGATATGAGGGGGAAACTC
>JAFPGA010000225.1 GCA_017423085.1 Paludibacteraceae bacterium
CAAAGACACGGATGTAGTGATGCGGCTTTTACCGCAAGGCGAGAAATATCATTATATCTTCACGAAGCCTGATACACAGCGGGCGAGAAGTGCAGAGGAGATGCTGGAGATGTGGGGTAAAGAAGGAATCGCTATCAACAACCCCGAAGAAGCGATTACCTATGCACAGCAACACGCCGCACCCGAAGATGCCATCTTCATTGGCGGCAGTAATTATTTAGTAGGTTATGCGATATCACGTTATCCATATTGAGAACCACATTGCCCAAGACTGGCAGCGCGACCTGTTTGACCAACATATATGTGAGTTGGGTGTGGACACCATCGACCCCGGTTCAGAACCGGAGAAAGATAGCCATGCAGACTACTATATCCAGTCGGATATTTGGGAACAAAACCGCGATGAAATCGAAGCATTGTGTACATCTACCGAAGGAATCACGCTGCTGGGGGTAGAACAGTGTCCGGACGAGAACTGGAATGCCGCTTGGGAAGCAGAGCACCCGATGCAAGAACTGCCGCTGGGTGTGAAGATCATTCCGCATTGTGCCTTCGGTGCCGGACATCATGAGACCACCTCTATGATGATCGAGCAGCTGCGGGAAGCTTTCAGCCATCAGTATTCAGCATTCAGACGAGTGTTAGATCACGGCACCGGCACAGGCGTGCTGGCTATCTTCGCTAAACGGCTCGGAGCCGAACGGGTCGTAGCGGTCGATATAGACGAGAAGAGTGTGGTCAATGCGCAGGAGAACGCCGCGCTGAACGGAGAACAAATCGACGTGCGGCTGGGTGACACGGTGCCTGAAGGGACATACGACCTCATTCTGGCTAATATTCACCGGAACATTCTGCTTGCCTACATGTCCGCTTATGCAACCCATCTGGCACCGAAAGGCGAGTTATGGTTAAGCGGCTTCTACGAAGAGGACTGCCCTATCCTGCAGCACGCCGCCGAACAAGAAGGGCTGACACTCCTTGCCACACACACCAATAACGACTGGCGCATGGTACGCTTTATCAAACAATGAAAATATCTTTTACTACATTAGGCTGCAAGCTCAATTTTGCGGAGAGTAGCGCGTTGGGCAAAGCACTGCTGGAACGCGGACATATACGCGCCAAACAAGGCGAACAGGCAGACATATGCGTCATCAACACCTGCTCCGTCACCGACGCTGCCGACCACAAAGACCGGCAGATGATTCATCGTATCCGTCGTAACAACCCGAACGCTGTGCTGATTGTAACCGGCTGTTATGCCCAACTTAAACCCGATGAAATCGCGCATATTGAGGGAGTGGACTATGTGTTGGGACAAGACGAGAAATTCAACCTGCCGGCATTCATCGAGCAGATTGAGCAATCAGCCGTCAGCAATCAGCATTCAGCCGTCTTTACTTCACATATTCGGGAAGTGGATGATTTTCACGGAGCGTACAGCAAGGACGACCGCACACGGTGCTTCATCAAGGTACAAGACGGTTGCAACTATTTCTGCTCCTACTGCACCATTCCTTTAGCACGCGGCAAGAGCCGAAACCCGTCTATCACTTCGCTGGTATCCCAGGCGCAAGAAGCCATCCGGGGCGGTGCCAAGGAACTGATCTTGAGCGGAGTGAACATCGGTGATTTCGGTCGTTCGACCAACGAGAGTTTCATTGACCTGCTTCGCGCCTTTGATGCCATAGAGGGCGAGTTCCGCATTCGTATATCCAGTTGTGAACCCAACCTGTTGAGCGATGAGATCATCGAATTGGTGGCGCACAGCCGGCACTTCGCACCGCATTTCCACATTCCGCTACAGAGCGGCAGTAACACGGTGCTCAAGATCATGGGGCGCCGATACACGCGGGAACTGTTTGCCGAACGCGTGGCACATATCAAATCCGTCATGCCGCACGCGTTCATCGGTGTCGATTGTATGGTAGGCGTGCGCGGAGAGACTGACGAATGCTGGGCAGAGTATGTGGCGTTCATTGAATCCCTGCCCGTTTCACAACTGCATGTGTTCACCTACTCCGAGCGCGCCAACACGCGCATGCTGGAGATGGATCTGACGGTCGTGCCGCAACGCGAACGGGAACGGCGCAGCAAGCAGCTGCATGCCATCAGTGCAGACAAAACAAAAGCCTTCTATGCCGAGCATGAAGGCTATCAGGCTACCGTGCTGTGGGAAAGCAGCCACAAGGACGGTCTGATGTACGGTTTCACCGAGAATTATATCAAAGTGTCGTGTCCGTACGACAAGGCGAAGGTGAACACGTTTGAGCGCATAACTGTGCAGCTTCCTCATTAGGAAGACACTCCAACCGATAGACCGACACCCGCTCCAACAGGCGGGCGATCGACTCATAGAGACGGTCCATCATCTCCGGTAATATCTTCAACCCGCTGACAGACGCTAATACATACGGATAAGCTTGCGTCATCTTCAGTCGTGCTATCTGGTTCTGCGGTGCTTGCGCCAATTGTACCAATGCGGCGACAGGCGCCGTTGCGTTTTTGTAACACGGTGTCTTGCCTGACCACGGAGAACCATAGACCTGCACGGTTTCATCGGACAAAAGACGCACCACGGGGTTATCATCATTGAGCAGTTCGGCATCGGCAAACGCCTTGTGCCATTGTTGGGAATGCGTGCTCTTGCCTGTACCCGAATAGCCCAGGAACATATACCCCATCCCGCCGCGCATGGTGACGGACGAGTGAAAGAGCAAGGTGCCTTTATCCACCGTGCTGAACGCATAGACGAGCATCGCTGCATTGTCAATACCGAAACGCACGTACTTCGGTTGAATCCACAGATGCACCTCGCGCCAGTCGGCACTGCACTGCATCGTACTAACCACTTCTCCCTCCTTCACGGCGGCTACCCGGAACAGCCACAGACCATCCTTGCGGTACATCTCAATGCGTGGCATGTCGTCATCCGAGGTGTCGGTATAAACCGATTCCCACCCTTCGGCAGACGGCATCGCACCGTCGTGCACATGAATTATGAACACGTAAGTTGACTCCGTTTCATCCAACAAAAACGGACTATAGTTGGTCAACTGCGCAAATTGTTTGTCAGTGGCTTCGATGCCGAATATATGTTCGGCTACTTTGTAGTATTTGGTCATTGCTTGAAATGATTAGTCTGTTTAATACTCGTTCTTTTTGCGCCCGCATAGACTGAAGAACGGACAGAACGACGGGCATTGGCTCTCCTCGCACTGCGGGAAGTCGGTCGTTTCCATGATCTCTTTTATCTTCGTCTGTAACGCTTTCTCTACATCCGGCTGAATCTGTTTGAAATCCCGCACGGTTTGGTCGTTGAGGTCAATCGTCGTCTCTATTTCCGTCAGTTTGCGGCTGCAGAAATACAGGTTGGGTTCGATAGGCAGTTTGGGCTTGTCTTTCTCCTGTACAGCGAAGCTGTAAATGAGCGTCTGGCGCACGTACCCCTTGTCTTCACTCTCCATCAGTTCGTCCAGCGTAGCAGACATCTTCTTGCGGTGCGTGTCATCGTTGTATGAACCGGATTTGTAATCGACGATGCGCATAGTCTCCGCGCCCGCCGAACCTATTATATCCAGGCGGTCAACGATTCCGCCCGTTTGGATGGTGCCGATTCCTTCAATAGGCAAAGCGAAGTAATAGCCCTGCTCTAACATGCACAGCTGCAGTCCCTGCGCAGCGTCTGCTTCATCACGCGCCAGAATATTGCCGATGTATCCGAGGATAATGATATTCTCGCCCGAGTGGTGCGCCAGAATATAATGCTCTGTGTCGTCAGGATTGTGCTTGGCGTACTCACTGTTCATCGTCCTGTAGGCTTGATCCAGGGCTTCCTGTAACTTGGCATCATCCGTGCGCAGTGCCGCAATCTGCTTCGGCGTGACGTGTACCGGGCTGGTGTTGTCGCAATGCAGATAATGCGTGTAGAGGAAATGCATCGCGTGGTGCACGAACGAACCCAAGGTAGCCGCATCGAACAGCGTGTCTTCTTCCTCTTTGGGACGCAGACCCAAAATGTACTGCAGATAGAAACTGCGTTTGCACGAGATATAGGTATTGATGGCGCTGGGCGACAAGGTGAACAAAGAGCCATCATGACGGCGGACTACTCCTTTGTTATCCACCTGCAGCATTGAGAACAACGACTGCGGACGGACTTCCATATTCGACACCGGACTGAGTTCACTCGGCTCAATGAGCACCGAATGCGTGAGTTCAAACTCCGGTGAATAGAGCATCTGTATCACGAAACGTGACATGCCTTTGCCACCATCCGAAGTGTCGGCAGTAGCGTACAACAGCGTCGAATGACCGGCACGGCTGAGCAAACGGAAGAAGTTATATGCATAGACGGTGGCGCGCTCGTCGGGGGTCTGCATGTGATACACCTTGCGCAGATAGAACGGAATGAACGACAGGTCGCTTTGCCGCTGCGGAATGACTCCTTCTTCCGCATTGAGTATCAGCAGTTTGTCAAAATCCAACAGACGTGTCTCCAGCACACCCATCACCTGTATATCCGTCACCGGTTCACCATGGAAAGGCATGGTCACACTCTCCATCGTCCGACGAATCAGCAGCCTCAGCAACTTGTAGGTAAACGGCACATTTCCCAAACCGTTGACGGCTATCAAACGCATTTGGTTAATGATCTTGCGTACCTGATACTCCGATTCCAGAATAAGCAGTTCTTGCCAAGTTAATGGTGATTGTTCATTGGTGATAGGTACTAGTTCATTCTCTTCCGTTGCAGGGAAGAGTTCATTCAACATAGTGTCGATGAAATCAGGCATAACTACCGTTTCTACCTGTCCGCGCACATGCGCATCCAGCCACCCCATCGTACGGGCATAGATAGCGGTATTACGCAGCGGAAAACCTTTGGTGATGTTGATCGGCTCCGGTTCTTCTGTACCCGGCAGCGTGATAGCCGGCAAGGTATAGATCACCGACTCCAGCATCGTCTCGTCACAAATGACCACCCCCACTTTCTGTCCCTGCTCGGTGTAGTTGTCCTGCAACCACTGGTGCACAAACTGCGCTTGCGCCTCATGCGATGCACAGGCAATGAGGGTTACGGGCGAGGGGTTACCGGTTACGGGTGATTGGTGATTGGTGCCGCCCAAAATGGTGTGGTTGAGTTTAGCGAACGAGAAGGCTTTCTCATTCGTCTCAAAATCAGGCACGTAGTCCCAGTAGAACTGCGCCTGTCCGGCATCACGCAGCAGCTGCATCAGTTCGCGTTCTACCGGCAACAGATAATTGAAGCCGACAAAGATATACGTCCGTCCTGCTATCTTGGATTGAATCTCTTGATCTTCCCAGTTCTCTATTATCGCCCGCTGTCGCATGCCCGGATAGCCTTTCTGCTCGGCCGACAACTCGGCGTGCAATGCAGCGTATAACTGATCCAACTGCCGCCACAACGACTCGTAGCGCGCACGCACTGAATCGCTCTCTGCGCTGCCGAACCGCTCACCGCCAATTAAGGAACGCAGCCGCTCTTCGGTATCCGCATCCAACTGCCACCGCTCCAACTCATGAGCAGCGATCGTGTTCTCAAAGAAATTAGGCACTTGCGCCGCCGGCATAGACGCATCAATATTGGTGAAGTCCGCTATCATCTGCCGGCCCCAACCGTAGAACATATCCAGCGGCATCAGGTCTTTATCATCGGCATTCAGTCGTCGATAGTGCTTATACAGCCGCACAATGGTCATCAGTTCATCCTCCGGATAAAGCGGACTCAGACTGTCCTGCAGTTGCGGTAAGGTCTGTACCTGCGGTGCCCAAACGGCTTGCGCGTGCTGCTCTTGTTGCAGACGCAGCAACTCATCCTTCAGTACCAATCCGGCACGGTGAGACGGCAGTACCAACGTCGTACGGCTTAACTGCTTCCAGTCCATCTTATCCATGATGGAGCGCGCTGTCTGTTGTATAAATCCGTTAACCATGAATCTGTACCAGTTGTTTACCCGGCTGCTTATGTGCGAACCACAGGTAGCCGCGCACAGGGCTGTACCCCATCCTACGCAGCGCTTCCATGTAATCGCCTACTTGTTTCGTGTATTTATCTTCCCACTGCCCGAACTTATAATCGAGCACAATCGCTTCGTTCGTCTGCGGATTGATCATGACGCGGTCAGGCCTCAGCTCGCGGTGATCCATGTAAATAGGCTCTTCCAGTTTGAGTTGCCAAGGCGCCGTGAACCAATCCCGCATCTGCTCATTGCCTTCCCATGCCGATGAAATCAGCGCTTTCAGGCTCTCACGCTGCGCTTTGTCGCGTATCTCTCCGCGGCTCTCAAAAGCATCTAACACCAGCTCCAGTTCATCGGCCTTGCGCAAGTGGGCAAAGATCTCGTGACACAGGTTGCCTTCATCCATCTTCGCTACGCGGCGGTACGCTTCCTCACCGTAGTCGGTATAGAGCGCTCCTTCTTGTGACTGCACGAAGCGTACCTGGTCGCTGTTCGCCCACAATTCGGCACGGATAAGCTCTCCTTTGGTCTCCCGCTTGCTCTCCTTTGCCACAACCGGAACGCCGGCTTCGTAGTCATCCCCTTCTGCAAAGTCCATGATGTACCTACCCACATGGTTGCAAGCCCCCATCGTACCGTCTTTTTTGACCGGATACATCGTAGAAATATACAAATTGTCTTCCGCACGCGTCAGTGCCACGTAGAGCAGATTAAGGTTGTCGATACGCAGGTTCATGCGTTCCTCTTCGTACGACGTATCATAAGCCGATTGGAGCATCTCCTGGCTGTATTGAACGGGCACATAGTCCTCGCCCTCTATTTCTTCCGGCACTTGGCACCACACCTTCGGTGCATGCCTACCGGTCTCCATCGGCCAGATACAGAACGGAACGAACAAGGTCTGTGCTTGCAGTCCTTTGCTGGCATGCACGGTCATGATGCGGATAGCGTCTGTTGCCAACGCCGGAATAGGCTTGACGTGCATGGTGTCGTCCCAATAAGTCAGAAAATCCTCCAAACCGGCACCATAGGCGCTCACATATGCCCGTGTGCG
>JAFPGA010000026.1 GCA_017423085.1 Paludibacteraceae bacterium
AAGATGGATATCATGCTCATGTCGAGCCATGCGCTGCTTGGCAGTGCCAGCCTGGCGCTGCGTCTGTTTGCGGGCAGCATCGATGACAGTCATTTCATGGACACCATTCGTGCCAAAGAAGTGACACTGGAGCGTGAGAGCATAGCACCGTTCCATCTGGACGGCGATCCGGTGGAGATGGAGAAAGATATACATATCAAGATCGTTCCGGACGGACTTAGAGTGCTCGTGGAGAAACGATTTTGATGTACGAAGGACAAATGTACGATGTACGAAGGATGTAAGAAGGAATTAAAAGGACGAAAGGTTTATGACATTAAAGATCATTAATAAGAGTTCGAATCCGCTGCCGAAGTACGAGAGTGCACAGGCGGCAGGAATGGATATCCGGTGTAACATCGCCGAGGCAATCAAGTTGCAGCCGATGGAGCGGAAACTCATTCCGACCGGGCTGTTCATTGAGTTACCGGCAGGGTACGAAGCACAAATCCGTCCGCGTAGCGGACTGGCACTCAAGCGCGGCTTGACGGTGCTGAACACCCCGGGTACGATTGATGCCGACTACCGCGGCGAGGTGGGTGTGATCCTCATTAACCTCAGCGGTGAGGCGCAGACCATCGAGCCGGGCGAGCGTATCTGCCAGATGGTGATCGCCAAACACGAGACACCCGAAGTGGTGGAAGTAAGCGAATTGAGCGACACCGAACGCGGTGCCGGAGGGTTTGGACACAGTGGTCGAAAATAAATTTCGACAATTGACAATTGAGAATGGAGAATTGAGAATTTTTCGTTACATAGTATTATCGGTCTGTACACTGTGTTCTGTACTCTGTACTCCTGCTCAGGCACTCACGGTTGAGCAAGAGCAGCAGTTCACGTACTATTGGTATGCTGCCAAACAGGCGATAGAAGAGCAGCGGTATTCGCAAGCGTATGTGCTGCTGGAGTTCTGCCACCTTCTTGCTCCCGATGATGCGCAGACACTCGCCTTCTTGGGCGTGTTGTATGGCGCGACAGGACAGAGCGCCCGTTCGATGGCGGCGTATCAGCAGGCGTTTGAGTTGGCTCCGGCTGACCAGTGGCAACGGTACAGTGATGCGCTGCTCAACAGGCGTACGGATGAAGGCAAGGTGGCTGCACTGCGGGTTTATGAGAAAGCATTGGACGCGCAGAAAGCCGGTCTGAAAGCCAAGAAACGGGATCAGTTGGACGAAGACTTGCTGGAACAGTTGCGCAAACTGTACGTGGACGGCAGACAGTGGAAGAAAGCTTTGGCTACGCAGGACGAGATAGACCGGATAACAGGCTACGATGCCTACAGCGCCTACTACCGCTACCGGATATACGCAATGTGGGGAAAACCGAAGAAAGCGATTGAGGCGATTGACAAATACATTGAAATAGACCCGACAGACATCCGTTTCCTGCGTTTCCGCATCGAACTGATGGAGCTGACCAAAGCTTCGAAAGAAGAGATTTACGCCATGTACGACCGTGTGCTGGAGATAGAACCGTACAACCTGGAAGTGCTTAATGATTTTGCCTATCTGATTTCCACGCGTGGCGGAGACCTGAACAAAGCGGAGCGGATGAGCGCTGTCACGATACGCGAAGAACCGAACAATCCTGCTTATCTGGACACCTACGGATGGATACTACACCTGCAGGGACAAGACGAACTGGCACTGTTCTACCTCAAAAAAGCACTGTGGAACGCCACGGAAGAAAGCATACGTGCGGAAGTGGAAAAACATATGAGACAGATTCCCAAATGAAAAATGAAAAGTGAAAGATGAAAAATTATAGGTTAAAATTTATAGTTTTGGCACTGGCAGCATTGGTGTTGGCAGGGTGCGGAACGAAAAAAGGTCTCACGCATCAGCAGGAGCCTGTCTGGCACACCTGTCTGGTACAGGGTGCACACGCCACCGTCACCAGAGGACAAGACCGCGTGTCTGCCACCGTTACCATGCAGACCGTGCGTGACTCAATGATCGTCATCAGCGTCATGCCGATGTTAGGCATTGAGATGCTGCGTCTGGAAGCCACACCGGAAGAACTGACAGCGATAGACAAGATACACGGTCAATATGCTACGACCGATTTCAAGCAGTTAAACCGCCAACTGACACCACGCATCAGTTGGTCTGTTCTGCAACAGATCAGTTCCGCCGAACTACCGACAGGCGCTGAGACCGCACATCTGCAGTACACATTAGGCAACGAGACCATCGATATTGTGATGGATTATACCGAGCGCAAGCTGGATGTTCCCGTTCGAATGACCAAGCAGCGCACAGACCGCTACACGAAAATAGATATCAGTAAATGGCTTTGAAACATTTTAAATACATAGTAGTCCTTTGTCTTTTGTCCTTTGTCCTTTGTCCCGTTTACGCTGAGAGCGTGAAGGAACTTCAGGCGAAGCAGAAGAAACTGCAACAGGAGATTGAGCAGACCAACAAAATGCTTAGTCAGACCAAACGTGACGAGAGCGCAACTCTTAACAAACTGCAGCTGATAGAGCGTAATATAATCAATCAGCGCGAACTGATCAAAATGCTGGACAGCGAAATAACGGCATTAGACCAGGAGATGTCGGTGTTGGGCTCGACGCGCGACTCGCTTCAGGTGGTGCTGGAGAAGCACAAAGCCGAATATGCGGAGATGATTCGTCAAAGCCATTATGCCCGCATCCAACAGTCCCCTTTACTCTTTTTGCTGAGCAGTGACGGTTTTCAGCAACTGACACGCCGTGCCCGCTACTTGCTGGAAGTGGCACATTATCGTCAGGAACAGGTGCGTCGCATCGAGGATACACAAGCGGAGATAGACATACAGAACGAGTTGCTGCAAGCCAACAAACGCGACAAGCAGACCGCACTGGATACCCGCAAACGCGAGCAGGAGAAACTCAAACGTGACGAGCGCAAACAGCAGACCATGCTCCAGCAACTCAAAACCAAAGAGAAAGACCTGAAAAAGAAACTGCAGCAACAGCAGAAGAAAGTGGCGGACTTGAACAAGAAGATTGACGAGATGGTGCGCAAGCAAACCAATTCGAAGACTACGCTGACCAAAGAGCAGCAACTGATTGCCGGCGGTTTTGAGGCGAATAAGGGACGTCTTCCCTGGCCGGTAGAGAAGGGTATGATCAGTGGACATTTCGGCAAGCAGCAACACCCCGTTTATTCGCAAGTGACGATTGACAACAAGGGTATCTATCTGCAGACTGTAGCAGGTGCCAAGGCGCGGGCAGTGTATAAGGGCGAAGTGACCAGCTGCTTTATGATTGCCAATACGTATGCGGTGATTATTCAGCACGGTAACTACCGCACCGTCTATTCGAACCTCAGCAAACTGAACGTCAAGCAAGGTGACAAGGTGGATACCAAACAGATCATCGGCACCATCTTCACCGACCCCGAACAAGACCAGAAAACGGAATTATACTTCCAGATATACAAAGACAGAAACATATTAAATCCTGAATTATGGATAGCAAAATAAAGACATTGATCCTTTTAGTCCTTCTTCCATTGTCCATTGTCCTTTGTCCTTCTTGCAAAAAGAACAACTGGGCGGATTGGAAAGTGCAGAACGAGATTTGGCTGGAGAACAACAAGTCTCAGCCGGGCGTAGTAGTGACATCCAGCGGACTGCAATATAAAGTTATTGCCGACCCGACACCGCAAGATGCCCGTCCGAACTCGACGAGCACCATTGTCTGTGACTACTCTGCGGAACTGATTAACGGATATATAGTTGAAAGCAGCCATAATGTGGCGATCAGTCTGGCTTCGACTATCACCGGTTTTTCCGAGGGATGCCGTAAAATACATGCTAATGGCGATATAGAAATTTATATTCCTGCGTATCTGGGCTACGACTACTCCAAGCACGAATCGAATGATTATTACAATGCCGAGGGGCTCGGTACCGAAGGAACAGCCGCTTATATCCCTCCATACTCTACGTTGATTTACAAAGTGCATATATGTGGCGTTTCCGAATAAACGGTTGGCATCAGCTCGTTTTGGTATTCTGCTGTTCATTGTCTCTCTTTCTGTGCTCATGCAGGGAAACGACATTCCAAAGCAGCGTGCCTACTTATCCGGTGCGGGTGGTGATTGATACCAAGTTAGGACCGTTTGTGCATTTCCAACCGACCGTTATGGGATCCTATATAGTGGTGAACGGCGACGGATATTTTGTAAACGGCACCAGAGTTATGGCTCTGGGTGCAACCGACATGTACGGCTACGGCGGTGTGGTCGTTTATGTGAGCATGTACGGCTACGATGCCTACGATCTGGCTTGCCCCTATTGTGCCCAGCACGGTATGAAACGCTCCTGCTCCGTCAGTGGCTTTTATGCCGAGTGCCCCGAATGCGGAGAACGCTACGATTTAGTGTCCGGCTACGCGCTGCCAACGCAAAGCATCAGCCACGAAGCATTAAGACGATTGAATGTCATCAACTCGGACGGTAAGCTGACCGTCACACAACGATAATGATTACACAAGACGATTTATTCTCCCTTGGCGTGCTCAAGCGTACGCATAACGATGACCTGCCGGAATTCGTGTTCGTGCAACGCGACGGCTTGTTTGTGCCTTTCCGCTCCGAACAGATTGCCTCACTGATGGGCGAAGAGATCTGGATTCAGCGCAGCGACATTGAGGAGATCGAAGACGGTGTGTTCTTATGGCAAGACCTGGTCGGATACACGGTTTTGGACGAGACCGAGGACGGTGAGTTGATCAAAGTCGGCGTGATAGCCACGGTGGATGAGAGCACAATCAACACCCTGGCTACGCTGGAAGACGGACGGATGATGCCGTTGCACGAAGATTTTATCACCGATATAGACATGGAAGCACATGAACTGCATGTGCGTTTGCCTTTCGAACTATGAGCAAGAAACTGACGACAGCCGAGATGGGGCGCATGAATGTGGATCAATACCGCCAAGCGGACAAACTGCCGTTGGTCGTGGTGTTGGACAATGTGCGCAGCCAGCATAACGTAGGTGCCGTGTTCCGCACCGCAGACGCGATGCGTATTGAGCGCGTGGTGCTCTGCGGCATTTGTTGTTGTCCGCCCAACCA
>JAFPGA010000226.1 GCA_017423085.1 Paludibacteraceae bacterium
GACTATGTATATACCATTACAGGCACCAACTCGGCACAACAGCAGGTTTACCACGAAGAGGGTTCTTTCCGGACAACGGAGAACTCCGAAGGGTTCTTGGACACCTTTGCCGATGACCCGGACAAACCCCGCAAAACGCTCCGCAACGGACAGATCCTCATCCTCCGCGGTGACAAGACCTACACCCTCACCGGAACAGAAACCCGATAAAAAAAACGTCCTAATATCAAGAAAAAAGGAAGTTGCTCCCGGAACATTGAAAAATATAATCCGCGATTCAGGCATCGCATAAATTTGACGATTATGACAAAGAATTACGAAGCACATGTAGAAAGTAATGGCGCTAATTGGTACAGCGTTTATTGCAATGAAGAGTTTCCGTTTGGCTTTTTTGGTGAGGGCGCAACGGTAGAAGAAGCAGAGCGAGACTTTTTAGCGACGTTTGATGCTTTTCGCGCGGAGCATAAGAAGCGTACGGGTGAAGATGTACAAGCCTCATTCACGTTTGTGAAAGATATGTCTGCGGTGCTGCAAGAGTGCAAAGAATATATCTCATTTGCTTATTTATCACAATTGACAGGCATTAGCAAGGCGATGCTTTCTCAATATGCATGTGGCACTCGCAGACCGAAACCTGCGCAGCGTGAACGAATAGTTGGTGGTATTCATCAAATAGGTCAAACATGCATGCAAGTCGGTGTGTGCTGAAAACATAGACGGCTACGACACTCCACAACAGCAGGGTTAACGGGTAACCGGTTACCGGTTACCGGTTACGGGAAAAATCGCTCGTGAGGGCGATTTTTCTGTTTTTTTAATAAAAATTTATTAAACCCTTGCGTATGTCAAAAAAAAGCAGTAAATTTGCACGCTTTTTGTAGGCTAATCATTCAAACACATATAAAACAATGAAAAAAGTATTCTTTTTTATCGCGTTGGCGGCAATGAGTATGAGCGCCGTAGCGCAAAGCAGTTCAGCACCGCAGCAAGCCGCTGATGCTGACATCCTGATGACCATCAACGGCAAACCCGTCAGCACAGAGGAGTTCCTCTACATCTACGAGAAGAACAACCAAGCCGGCGCAGTCGATCCCAAGAGCATGGAGGAGTATCTGGACATGTTCATCAACTTCAAGCTCAAAGTGGCAGAAGGCGAAGCACAGGGTATTGATACGACAGAGGCGTTCCGTCGCGAGTTGAAAGGTTACCGCGCACAAGCTACGCCCAAATACCTGCAGGACGAGGCAGCGCTGGACAGCATGATTGAGTTGAGCTGGCGCCACATGACCAAAGACCGCCGTGCATCACACATCGCCATCTTCTGCCCGATGAGTGCCGGACAGGAACAAGTGGACAGCGCACTCGCGCTCATCAACGAAGCGCGTATCCGCGTCACCGTAGGCAAAGAGGTGCTCAAAGGCAAAGGCAAAAAAGCCAAATTAGTGCGTCAGCCGGTCGAGGATTTCCACGCTGTGTCCAGCGAAGTCAGCTCCGACTCCGTCGTACGGGCTACCGGTGGCGAGTTAGGCTGGATCACCCCGTTCCGCTATGTCTATCCCTTGGAAGAAGCGGTGTATAACACCGCAGTAGGCGGCGTGAGTGAAGTGTTCCGTACCCAATACGGTTTTCATATCGTGCTGGTAGAAGAGGAGCGCGATCATATCGATGTCAAGGCGCGTCATATCATGAAGATGGTGCCGCGCGGCAATGACAGTATCGATGCATTGATGCGCGCACAGATCGACTCGATCGCTACTATCGCCACCGCAGAGAATTTCGCCGAGTTGGCACAGCAGCTCTCCGACGACCGCGGCAGCAGCATGCGCGGCGGTGACCTCGGCTGGTTCGGCAAAGGTATGATGGTCAAAGAGTTCGAAGATGCAGCCTTCAGTCTGCAACCCGGACAGATCAGCGCTCCTATCCGCACCGCCTACGGATGGCATATCATCCTCAAGGAAGGCGAACGTGCCACGCTGCCGCTGGACTCCATGCGCACGCAGATACAACGTCAGGTCATGCGCGACGAGCGTGCTGCCGAAGCAGACAAGAGCTTCATCCGAAAAGCACGCGCCGAGTACAACCTGCCGGCTGAGATGAGCGATGCCGATGTCAAAGCATTTGCAGATGCACATCTCGAGGAAAAATATCCGGATCTGCGCAACCTCGTGCAGGAGTACCACGACGGTATTCTGCTGTTCGAAGTGTCGCTGCGCGAAGTATGGGACAAAGCAGCCAAAGACACAGCCGGACTGGAAGCGTTCTTCGCCGCTCACAAGAAAGAGTACACCTGGGAACAACCGCGCTGGAAAGGATATATCATCCAGGCTGCAGACAAAACAAGCGCCAAAGCAGCACAAGCTATCATCAAGAATGCACACCCCGACTCGATCATGAGTTATATCAACCACCGTGTCAACCTGGACAGCCTCAACTGCGTCAAGGTTCAATACGGCATGTGGGAACAAGGCAAGATGCCGATCGTTGACAAGTACGGTCTCAAGCTCAAAGGCGCTGAGTTCACTCCGAGCGAAGCACTGCCGTACATTGTTTGTGTGGGTCACAAGCTCAAAGCACCCGAAGTATGGAGCGACGAGAAAGGCAAAGTGACCACCGAGTACCAGGACTGGCTGGAAGCACAATGGGTGAAAGCGCTCCGCGAGAAATATCCGGTTGTCATCAACCAAGAAGTGTGGGAGCGAATCAAGAAGTAAGACCGCTGCGCTGAAAGATTAAAGACCGCTGCGCTGAAAGATTAAAGACAAATTTGCGTAAGTACAGCTATTACATATTTCTCTGCGGCCTGTGGCTGCTGCTGATCGGAGTTTTAGAGCTCCGACCGGTTCGTTGGGACATGACGGACGACAAACACTACAGCCTCAGCGAAGCATCCAAGAACCTGCTTCGCCGGACTGATGCGCCCATTGAGGTGACACTCCTGTTGAACGGAGACCTCAATGCCGGTTTCCGACGACTCCAACGCGCTGCGAACGAGACGCTGGAAGAGATGGATGTCTATGGTGATGTACGATGTACGATGTACGATGTACAAAGCCATGCGGCAGACTCCCTGGGTCTCAACCCCATCATCATTCACGAGCGGGAGCAGAACGGCAAGACGGCTCAGACGACCGTCTATCCCTACGCGCTGATGCAGTACAAGAACCGCCGCGCCGTAGTGACACTGCTCAAGAACACCCGGGGACTCAGCGGTGAAGAGAACCTGAACGCCAGCATCGAACAGCTCGAGTTCGCGTTCATGGAAGCGCTCCATATGCTGACGCAGAACGAGACTCCCCGCGTGGTGATCCTCGAAGGACACGGCGAACCCGACGAAGCACACACCTACGACCTGATGAGCGTGCTCAGCAAGTACTTCCAAGTGGACCGCGGAGCCATCATGGCGAACGGCGACAGTACGAAAGTGAACGTGCATATACTGGACGGTTACAAGGCAGTGATCATCATGGATCCGCAGACCGCATTCAGCGACGAGGAGCGGTTCATCATCGACCAGTACATCATGCGTGGAGGCACCGTGCTCTGGGCACTCAACGGCGTGCAGTTCAGCAACCAGGTGCTGCAGCAAGAAGGCTTCACCCCCATCATCCCCTTGGAGTTAGGTTTGACAGAGCTGCTGTTCCGTTACGGCATCCGTGTCAACCCGGCTCTGGTACAGGATATCCAGTGTCTGCCTATTCCCGTCAATGTGAGCTCCGACCCGCAGCAGCCTAATCTGCAACCTATGCCGTGGACGTACGCACCGCTGCTGCTGACCAGCGAAGGCTCGCCGATCACCCGCGGACTGGGACAGGTCATGAGCACTTTCGTCAGTCCGCTGGATGCCGTAGGCGGCGAAGACGGTATCGAGAAACGGATCTTGCTCGCCACCAGTACCGCCAGCCGTATCACCGCGTCACCCGGAGAAGTGGATCTCAACGACCTTAACCCCGACATGACCGCCTTCGTCTATCAGTACGTACCGGTGGCTGTGTCACTGGAAGGCGTCTTCGCCAGCGCGTATGCGCATCGTATGGTGCCCGAAGGCATAGAGACGGACGAACCGATTCGGAAGACCGGCGTGCGGACACGCCAAGTGGTGATTGCCGGCGGAAGCATGCTGCTCAACGAGACACAACGCAACCAAGTGCTGCCGATGGGATACGACCGATACAGCGGCATGCAGTTCAGTAACCGCGATTTCGCTGCCAATGCCGTGCTGTGGCTCACCGACAGCGAAGGACTGATCCGTCTGCGCGAGAAGAGTGTGGCGCTACGGCTGCTTAACGACCGACGCGCACACCAAGAGCGACTCAAAGTGCAACTGGTCAGCACCATCTGCCCCGTTGCCGTGCTGCTGATCATCGGATGTTTAGTTTGGATTATACGAAAATGGAAATATGAAAAGTAAATCATTGATACTCTGTCTGCTGTGTGCCATGTGGTACGGTTTGACCGTTCAGGCACAGGAACAGGAATTATTGAATTACCCCTTGGATACGATTAACGGGGAAGAAGTGTACCGCTACAACGTGGAACGCAGCGTCGGTTTGTACCGCATTGGTGTAACATTCAATGTGGCACAGAGTGACATCATCCGTCTCAACCCCCAGCTGCGTGAACGCGGACTGCTTTACGGCGAACTGCTCTATCTGCCTACCGGCCGCCCTGTAGTCAAAGCTACCGCGCCGGCTCAGGACAAACCAACCACCACTCCGGCTCAGGACAAACCAACCACCACTCCGGCTCAGAAACAGCCTCGCGTAATCGAGTCTGCGCCGGTGGTGGTCAACACCGTAGTGACAGAAACGCCGGTGATGCCTGTTGACATCGCTACCCAAGAAGAACCCGCCACAACGGACAGCCCTCTCGCTGCCGAGGAGCCTATCGCAACGGACAGTCTCATTGTCACAGACAGTCTCATCGTTGCAGACAGTCTCATCGTTGCAGACACGGTGGTAGATAACCGCCGCATCGTCGAACTGGCACTCATGCTGCCCTTTGAGAGCCATCAGACCAAACGCAGTGCGAACGCCGAGCGTATGATGGAGTTCTACCAAGGTGCGCTGCTCGCTTTGTACAACCGGCAGAACGACACGGTCAAGTACCGTCTGCGCGTCTATGACACCGAGCGCAGCGACCTGCGTGTCAACGCCTTGTGCGACAGTACCGAACTGGACAGCGTGCGTGGTATACTCGGTCTCGTCTATCCTATTCAGATTGAGCGCGTAGCCGCTTGGGGAGAAGTACACGGCGTACCTACCCTGCTGCCCTTCTGCGACAACACCGACCTCAGCGACCGGACACAACTGCTGCAGTTCAACTCGCCCGACCGTCAGGAAGCCGACAGTCTGTGCGAATGGATGAAGGCACAGGGAGACAAGATCCATTGTGTCGTGGTTGATGTGCCGGAGACCGAATTGTCCGGCTCCATCCGCACCCTGCGGCAGCAGATGAAGGCACACGGGATCAGTTACACCCGTCTTCCGCTACGCGACCTGATGTCTGACTCCGCCGCATATGCACTGGACAGTGACAAAGAGAACCTGGTCATTCTCCACAGTGACCGTTACCAGAACGCGCGTATTCTTATTCCGCATCTGGACAAACTGTATCAAACTTATCGCATCCGCATCGTCGGACAATACAGCTGGCAGAAAGAGAACATCTCTCTGCCGCAAATCTATACATCCGTCTTCACCGCCACAACCAACCGCAGCGCGTACGATAACCTGTGGGCAACGTATTTCGGTAGCGAGCACGTGTCCGAGACACCGCGTTATGACCTCTTGGGCTACGACCTGATGAACAGTCTGGTGGCGTGGATTAACGGAGAGAAATCCTACCAAGGTCTGCAATCCGCTATCCAATGGATACAAACAGAAGAAACAGGCGGCTGGCAGAACGCCAACGTAAAAGTGGTCAGGACGGAGATCTTTGAGTAAAGAGTGAAAGAGTGAAAGAGTGAAAGAGTGAAGGAGTGAAGGAGTGAAAGAGTGAAAGAGTTAATGAGACATAGTTGGATGAAAGGTGACGGAGCGAAAGGCTTCCGCCTACTCATTGCTTTGTCCTTTGTCCTTTGTCATTTTTCATTCTCCTACGCACAGCCGCGCCTGGAGCGACCGGAGTATTGGTTGGGCTTGCACGGAGGTGTCAGTGCCTCTACGGTGCTCTTCACTCCTGCCGAATCCGGCATGTCACCCATCACCAAAGCCTGTGTGTTAGGCGGTAACGGCGGTTTGGTGTTCCGCTACGCTGGACATCAGTACTGTGCGTTTCAGATGGAACTCAATTACCTGCACCGCGGATGGGCACAAGAGACCACTGCCGGACACACCCTGCACAGTCTCCATTATATCGAGATACCTGTTCTCATGCACCTCAATGCAGGAAGTGAGACCTGCCGCTGGTTCTTCGACCTCGGACCGCAGATCGGTTTCTGTATCCTGGATGAGAGCAACAGTATTGACAAACGCTTCGACTGGGGACTGACTGCCGGTACAGGTGTGGAGTTCCACACCCGCAAAGCCGGGATATACTACCTGGAGATACGCTACGATTTCTCCTTGGGCGGCGTGTACGGCACCAGTGTCACCGACCACTATTCGATGGCCAACCCGATGGATCTGAGCCTCAACCTCGGATGGGTCATGCCGGTGAAGAGGAAATAATGTACGAAGGACCAATGTACCATGTACGAAGGACCAATGTACCATGTACGAAGGATGGACGAAGGAATTTAAGGACGAAGGAATTTAAGGACGAAGGAAAAATCGTACATTAAATAAAATCGTAAATAAATCGTACCTCGTACATCGTAAATCGTACATCAATTTAAATCGTAAATTGTAAATAAATATAATGATGAAAACAAATTATGAAGTGCGTTATGCGTCGAATCCGACGGACGCAAAGAGTTATGACACCACACGTCTGCGCAACGATTTTCTCATCGAGCGCTTGTTTGCAGCCAATGAAGTCAACATGGTTTATTCAATGTACGACCGCATGATCGTCGGCGGTGCAATGCCGGTTGGCGAGACACTGCTGCTCGAAGCCATTGATCCGCTCAAGGCTCCGTTCTTCCTCACCCGCCGCGAGATAGGTATCTTCAACGTAGGTGGCAAGGGTCGCGTCATTGCCGGAGACGAGGTGTTCGAACTGGACTACAAAGAGGCGTTGTACCTCGGTCGCGGTGACCGCGAAGTGAAGTTCGAGAGCCTGGACAGCAAGCACCCCGCTCTGTTCTATTTCAACTCCACCACCGCACACTGCGCGTACCCGAACAAGAAAGTGACCAAAGCGGATGCCGTAGTCGCTCACATGGGTAGTCTCGAGATGAGCAACGAGCGCGACATCAATAAGATGCTCGTCAACCAGGTGCTGCCGACCTGCCAACTGCAGATGGGCATGACCGAACTCAACACGGGCAGCGTATGGAACACCATGCCGGCACACGTTCACAGTCGTCGCATGGAAGCGTACTTCTATTTCGAGGTGCCGGAAGATCAAGCCGTGTGTCACTTTATGGGCGAGGTGCAGGAGACACGTCATATCTGGATGAAAGGCAATCAAGCCGTGCTGTCGCCGGAGTGGTCTATTCACTCGGCTGCCGCTACGCACAACTACACCTTCATCTGGGGAATGGGCGGTGAGAACCTCGACTACGGAGACCAGGATTTCAGTCTGATCACAGACCTGAAATGATGTACAATGTACCATGTACGATGTACGAAGGATGGACGAAGGAACTTAAGGACGAAGGAAAAATCGTACATTAAATAAAATCGTAAATAAATCGTACATCGTAAATCGTAAATCGTACATTAATATGACTTACCTGGTTCTTCGGTTGGCGACAATAGGCAATGTGGCGATGACAGTTCCCGTAATCGCTTCAGTCAGTCGCCGCTATCCGGACGACCGGTTCATCATCGCCAGCAAGAAAGATCTCGGTGCCATGTTCGCTTCCATGCCCAATGTGGAGTTCTACGAAGTGGACAATCATCTGGACTGGCGCGGCGTAGTCGATCTATGGCGACGGTGGTGCAACGAAGTGGATGTGGTCATTGACCTGCAGAGCGTTCTGCGTACCCGTGTGTTCGGCACCCTGATGAAGCTCCGGGGCGTACGCGTCAAACGGGTACACTACGGACGGTTCAGCAAGCTACTGATCACCCTCTTCGGCATCGGCAAGAAACAACTGCCGTCGGAGTTCGAGCGGTACCGCGACACTTTCCGTCGCGCCGGACTGGAGACCGATGATGCCTTCACCGCGCTACCGGAGAACATCGTCGCCGCACGCAGCGTCACCGAGCGTTTCGGTACCAAAGAAGGGCGCTGGATAGGATTGGCTCCGTTCGCCAAATCGAAGTCGAACATGCTGCCCTATCGCACGACCAAAGAGATCATCGAGCGCTTGAGCCGCGACAAGCACACACGCGTCTTCCTCTTCGGAGCCGGCGCCGTCGAGTGTGAGATGCTGCGCCAATGGGCGAGCGTCTTTCCCCGCACCGAGAGCGTGGCCGGTGTGTTGACGCTCAAAGAAGAACTGGAACTGATGCGCAGACTGGATGTCATGATCTGTATGGACAGCGCCAACCAGCATTTGTCGAGCCTG
This sequence comes from Paludibacteraceae bacterium, assembly GCA_017423085.1. Taxonomy (GTDB): domain Bacteria; phylum Bacteroidota; class Bacteroidia; order Bacteroidales; family Paludibacteraceae; genus Colicola. The sequence continues at coordinate 8,618 of JAFPGA010000226.1, forward strand.
GTCGGCTTACGCGCAATCAGCGTCTGGTGTGCCACCCATCCGATGATAGGCTTCGCCGGCTGGAAACAGCGCCCGGAAGATATCATCCAGCGGCACGACTTGCGATGCCGACCCTGTACCTGCCACGGTACGAATCACTGCCGGTTCGCGAACTTCGCTTGCCAGCATATAAAAGCAGAAACAATAGTTAAACAGATATGAGTAAAATTATTTCATTAGCTAACCAAAAAGGGGGCGTTGGTAAGACAACGACCTCGATCAACTTGGCGGCAGCCTTAGCCAAAGAGGGCAAACGTGTGCTGCTCATCGATGCCGACCCCCAGGCGAACACCTCGTCGGGTCTGGGCGTGGAGATACGCGAGTTGGACAACACCGTCTATGAGTGTCTGGTCAACGGCGTGGATCCGCACACGGCGGTAGTAGCCACCAACACCAAGAACCTGAGCCTTATCCCGAGCCACATCGACCTGGTCGGTGCCGAGATAGAGATGCTGAACATGGAGCACCGCGAACAACTGCTCAAGAACGTGCTGGCACAACTGCGCGACGAGTACGACTATATTCTCATTGACTGCAGTCCGTCTCTGGGCTTGATCACCGTCAACGCCCTCACCGCCAGCGACAGCGTCATCATCCCCGTTCAGTGCGAGTTCTTCGCACTCGAGGGCATCGCCAAGCTGCTCAACACCATCAAGATCATCAAATCGAAACTCAATCCGGGCTTGAAGATAGAAGGTTTCCTGCTGACGATGTTTGACAACCGTCTGCGTCTGAGTAACCAGGTGTACGAAGAGGTGAAACGTCACTTCGGCGACCTCGTCTTCAATACGGTCATCGCGCGCAACGTGCGCTTGAGCGAAGCACCTTCACACGGTGTCTCGGTACTCGAGTATGACCCGAGCTCCAAGGGAGCAAAGAACTATACAGCATTAGCAAAAGAACTAATTAAACGCAACAAATGAAAAAAGTAACAGGACTGGGACGAGGATTAGATGCACTCATCGACACCTCGCACGTAGATACTAATGGCGGCAGTTCCATTTCGGAGATCGAGTTGAACGCCATCATCGCCAACCCCAACCAGCCGCGTCGTACGTTTGACGAAGAGGCGCTGCAGGAGTTGTCGGACTCCATCCGTGAGCACGGTGTCATCTCGCCGATCACCCTGCGCGACAACGGGGACGGCACATACATGATCATCGCCGGGGAACGCCGTTTCCGCGCCAGTAAGTTAGCCGGCTTGGAGCGCATCCCCGCGTATATCCGCACCGCCAAAGACGAGCAAGTCATGGAGTGGGCGCTGATTGAGAATATTCAGCGTGAGGACTTGGACGCGATAGAGATCGCGCTGGCGTACCAGCGTCTGATGGACGACTACCACTTGACCCAAGAGCGTATGTCCGAGCGCGTAGGTAAGAAACGTGCCACAGTCGCCAACTACCTGCGTCTGCTCAAACTGCCGGCAGAGATACAGGTCGGCATCAAGGAGAAGAAGATTGATATGGGTCATGCCCGCGCTATCCTGGCTTCTCCGTCCGCAGAGCGTCAGTTGGCGCTGTATCAGCGCATCCTCAAAGAGGGGCTGTCCGTGCGCAAGATTGAAGCACTGGCACAGGAAGACAAGAACGAGAGCAAGAAAGGCAAGGCTGCCAAAGAGAACCCCTACGCAGCTTTGCAACAGGACTTGAGCGCCAAGACCGGCCTCAAAGTGAAAGTACAGGAAGGCAAAGTGGTCATCACTTTTGCCAACGAAGACGAACTGGCTCAAATCATCAACCGCCTGAGTTGAGACATTGGCTGACTATAGTACTCATGGTGCTCCCGATGCTGAGTTATGCGCATCAGGACACCGTTTATCACCACGCGGACACCACTTCCGGCGAGGAGTATAAATATTATATTGACCTCACCAAGAAGCCCGATGCAGTGAAAGCCGTGTGGCTGGGTGCAATCTTCCCGGGTGCCGGACAGATGTATAACCGCTCGTACTGGAAACTGCCCATTGTCTATGGTGCGTTTATGGGGTGCGGCTACGCGGTCATGTGGACTAACAACCGTTGCACCAATTACAAGAACGCGTACATCGACCTGTATAACGACGTCCAAGCCGGCACGGTGACCGAGGACCCGAGCAAGAGTTACATTGCCGTCATCCCGGACGGCTACGACCTGTCGCGCGTAGGCGGTGCCAGCACGTGGATGAACACGCTCAAGAACCGGCAGAGTATCTACCGCCGTTACCGCGACTACTCCATTCTTGCCACTATTGCCGTCTATGCCCTCACGCTGGTCGATGCGTACGTGGATGCGCAACTGTTCGACTACGACATCAGCCCCGATTTGACACTCAATGTAGAACCACAGATTTATTATGACTTGCAGCACAGACAGAGTGCTGAAGTAAAATTAGCTATACAGTTTTGAAAAAGATTATAACCCTATTACTCTGCTGCTTTGCGCTGCTGGCGCAAGCACAGCAAACAGTACCGGCTGACACACTCGCCCGACAGGACAGTCCGGCAGTGGACAGTCTTGCTGTGGACAGTCCGGCAGCGGACAGTCTTGCTGTGGATAGCCTGACAATGCCTGAGGTATTAGACAGTTTAGAGGTATTGGAAGACACCCTCATTCCGATCGCTCCTATCGTTCCGTTCTACCAAATGTGGAACGACAGCAACCTGACGGATATCGAGATGCGGGCACTGGACTGGAGTCTGAGTTGGCTGGACACCACGTTCTGC
>JAFPGA010000227.1 GCA_017423085.1 Paludibacteraceae bacterium
ACCGAGGTGCGGAACTTCGGCGCCATCAACGTCAAGGCGGTAGTTGAGAACAACGAGAAACTCTATATCAACCGCGAAGAGGGATTTGTGGGAACGGGTCTCAAGAAAGATGAGTTCCTCTTCAACTGCTCCGACATCGACGACATCATCGTCTTCCATAAGGACGGTAAATACAAGGTGATGAAGGTGGCAGAGAAACTGTTCGTCGGCACGGACATTCTCCACATCGCTGTCTTCCAGCGCGGAGACGAGCGCACTGTCTATAACGTCGTCTATCGTGACGGCAAGAAAGGCACGTATTTCATGAAGCGCTTCAACGTCACCGGCGTTGCGAAAGACAAAGAGTACGACCTCACGCAAGGCAAACCGGGCTCGAAGATAGTCTATTTCACTGCGAACCCCAACGGAGAAGCCGAGGTGATCAAAGTGACGCTCAAGCCGGCACTACATCTCAAGAAACTGGAGGTGTGCAAAGACCTCTCCGAACTGGCAGTTAAGTCACGCACTGCGCGCGGAAACGTGCTCACGAAATTCGAAGTCAAGTCCATCACCCTCAAGCAGAAAGGACATTCCACCATCGGCGGACGCAAAGTGTGGTTCGATGCCGACGTGCTGCGTATCAATTATGACGAGCATGGTACCTACCTTGGCGAGTTCTTTGACGAAGAGCGTATCCTCGTTATCAATACCGATGGTACCTATTACACCACGTCGTACGACCTCACCGCCCATTTCGAGGACAATATACTGCGTATCGAGAAGTGGGATCCGGAGAAAGTGTGGTCGCTTATCCAGTGGAACGGCGAACTCAAGTACTTCTACGGCAAACGCTTCAAACTGGACGACGCACAGGCGAAGATTCAATCAATGCTCGGTGAAGACAAAGACTCGCGTATAGAGGTTCTTTCAGATAGAGAGGAAGCCACCTTCCGTGTCAACTTTGCCGATGAGGCCAAACCCGCCTTGGAAATCCTTATGTCCGAATTCATCGATGAGAAATCGGCGAAAGCCAAAGGTAAACGGGTCACTACACTCGATGTCGCTTCCATCGAAGACATCACTCCTGAACCGGAGCCGGAACCCGGAGCGTCTCCCCAAAGTAATGGGGAGAGCGGCCTCCGCCTAGAGGGGCAAGAAGGTGACATAGATATTGATGATGAGCCTGAAGAAGAAAATCTCCAATCTCCAATCTCCAATGACCAATCTGCCTCAATTGAGGTCGAAGGCGTTACAATGACTTTCGAAAAGCCCCAAGACACTCAATTGGATTTGTTCTAAATCACCAATGACTAATAACAAATTACAAATACTGCTAGGTAGCGCTTCTCCTCGACGGAGAGCGCTACTTGCAGCTTTAGACCTGCCTTTTACGGCTATAAATATAGAGGCAGATGAGACGTTTCCTGCAAACCTGCAGGGCGGCGATATACCATATTATATATCGCGCGCGAAGGCGCACGCGTACGCAGATCGCTTGACGGAGAACCAACTGCTCATCACTGCTGACACCATCGTCTGGCTCGACGGACAGATGCTCGGCAAGCCGCACGACGAAGCAGACGCCGCTTCCATGCTCCGTTCCCTCAGCGGCAAGACACATCAGGTCTATACTGCCGTCACATTCGCACAGAAAGTCACAAATCTTTCAACCTTCAACCTTCAACTTTCAACTTTAGTAGACCGTACGGACGTGACCTTCAGGGAACTGACGGACGAAGAGATTCAGCACTACGTGACACACTACCGTCCCTTGGACAAGGCCGGAGCCTACGGTATTCAGGAGTGGATAGGGTACATAGCATGCACGGGCATGAACGGCTCCTACTTCAACGTCATGGGCTTCCCCGTTCACCGGGTATATGAACAACTAAAAAATCGAGGCATCATCTGATACCTCGATTTTCTTTCATCCTTCACTCCTTCACTCCTTAACTCATTCCCAAATACCGCCAAATGATGAAACTGTAAAGCATGCCGATGAGCATGGTGAATTTGAGGGTCTGCTGGCAGGTCTTGTACTCACTCGGGATCTTCGCGGACCATAGTAACCAGATACAACTGAGCAACGGAATAACGATACCTAACGCGATATACCGTGTGCTGGCGCTTCGCCAACCGGTCTCGAACGGCAACACATGGTACCACAGGTGTCCGATGAGCGCCAGCGTGCCGACGATAAGCACCGTGACAAACACTTTCGTCCATTTCTCGCCCCATACAACGGGCATGGTGTGGCACTCCAACTCGCGGTCACCCATCTGATCCTGCAGGTCTTTTACAATCTCGCGAATCCACGTCAGCAGAAACGCAAATAGCGCAAAACCACCTAACCACAGATAGATGTCATTACCCAGCGTGGTGTAGGGCATAATGATCTCGTACCGCAGATTCAGAATCGCCACATTGGCGATAGCGACCATCATCGGTGCCAGAGCGGCTAACAGCGCAATCGTCAGGTTACCAACCATGAACAGCCGTTTGTAACTGCTGGAGTAGAACCACAGCAGTCCGGGTACGATCACGAAGATGATGCCTAAGGTGAAACTGCGCAGCAGTGCCGCCACAGCGATACCGCAGACCATGCCGATGCCGCTCAATATCCAGCTTAACCGCATTGCGGCCGGCTTGCTGACACTTCGCGTCACGATCAACTCGTCCGGACGGTTAATGCGGTCTATCTTAACATCAAAATAGTCGTTCACTACATATCCTCCGGCAGCTATCAGTGTGGTCGCCAGAATAAGCAACAGCAGGATATACCACGGCAGTTGTTCGCCGAACAGAGCTTGGTCGAGCAGCGGTGTCGCTACCCATTTCTCCAGCACCCACATCAGCACAGCGAGGAACAGCACATTGCTCCACCTCACCAGTTTCATTATGTCTTTAAACTTCTCCAAAATTATTTGATTTTGAGTATCATTCCTTTCCACGCCTTCAGCGTCACTTCCACCGTACCGTCCGGCACAAAGCTGATAGTCTGTTTCTCGCCGTTCAGCAGGTCGGTCGCGGTGGCTTGGGCTTTGCCTTCTAAGCCCAGATAAACAAAAGCATCGTTCGGCAGACGGACATGAATATGCTGCTCACGGTCATGGAAATTGACTACGACTAACAGCGTCTCGCCTTTGATATGACGAATAAACGC